>CAMDDI010000034.1 GCA_945890905.1 Bacteriovorax stolpii | reverse complement strand
CGTTTTTAAATCTAAGTGTGGATCATTAGCGAGAATCGCATTTCCTGTTTTTGATTTTTTAGAACTAACGACCCAATTATTGGATCCTGATTCATCACCGAAAGGTTTTGGAAAATTTGCCCAGAGTTTACTGGTGGGAAATTTCTTAGTGTTTTCATGAGTCGCGGCCATCTGTGCCTGGGGATATTCACCTTCCTTTAAAATCGTATTGAGCCAAGGCACATCATCTTCTTCGAAAAGTTGTGCGGCCTTATCACCCCAAGTTTCTTTAAGTTTTTCTTCTTCATAATCCCGGTAAAAAGTTTTACGGGTCTGATCAAAAGATTGAATGAGTAAAACAAGCAGAGAATGTTCTGGTAACCAGGCCTGCGGTTCAAACCCACGGTCCTTAAACTCGTGGGCATTCTTTCCAATTTTAAATCCCTCATTGACTCCTTGGGCGTAAGAACGAAGGGTAATTTTTTTGTCTTCAGGAAAACTCTCCCATAGAGCTTTGGCCTTAGCTTCCATATTGAGAAGCCTCATCATTAAATCACTTTTAAGATGAGTGTAACCCAAAACTTCTGCGTTTCGACCAAGGCCTACACGACGGAAGAAATCCATCTCCCAACCGCGGTCCGAACCGTGAAGAAAACCAAAGCAATAATAAAGCTCAGGCATAGACCTGGTATTGGTGTGAGCAATTCCCATAGAATCATACTGAGGCTTACACGAATATGAAGTGGCCCAAATAGTGGGAGTGAGAAGGAGGGCTAAAAAAATGAACATTATTATTCCAGTCGCACGCGCAGAAGGTGAAGGAAATCTTCTTTAATAGCATGAGTAATATAGGGGTAATCAGAAAAGAGTTCGGCTTCAATCAAATCAATTTCACTTGCTGAGAGTGCTTGAAAATCTGGACGAGCAGTCCAACCGTTGCTCCATTTTTTACTTGGATATTTTATAGGTGAATAGGATCCTGCTCTCACGGCGGTGTACATGAGCCGAGCAATTTTAGGTGCACCCTTATTTTCAATACAGTGAAGAAGATAGCGGTCAGAATCGTAGCGGTCTTGAGTATTGCCACCGACCCACATAAACATATCGTGAACCAGACAACAATTTTTCCAAAGTTCAGGTTGCGATGGAGTGCCCTCTGGGTAATTGGTACAATAATCAGTATTGAATTTTCGCAAATCAGTTTGTGCCCAAATTGAGCAACTACAGAGAATAATATTGATCGATAAGAGGATCTTAATCAAGTTTCCCGTCCGTATGAAACACTAAGTTATTAAAAAAACTGTATATGAAGATTATCAAGGTTTCCTCAAGTTTCGAAATATCTTTTTCTGTCATATAAGACAATGCGTCGATTAATTAACTGGAGGTTCTCAATGCTTACAAGACTACTGACTTTTATGATGGTTCTATGTCTGTTCACTGTTCAAGCAAATGCTGCTACTAACAATGGCCTTAAGGCTGCTTTCGACGATTTGAACTACTCCCTTACAGTAGATTGGAACCAAACTGATCGTGCATTTTACGATCAGCAAATGCAAAATTTTTCGGACAAAATTAACTCTTTGCGTACCCAAGGATTAACTAATCAAGAATTAGTAGATTTTACTATTTCTCAGGTTAAAGATCAGGCCGTGGCCCGTGACCTTCGTACGGCACTTACTATGGTGCGTGTGAATAAACTGACCGGTCAAGAAGCTCTGGACTACGTAACCGAAGCCTTGAATAAGTCTTATAGCAGAGGGGCGAGCTGGGGCGGAGAAGTTCTCGTTACTGGCCTAGTCCTTCTTGTGATCATTGCAGCAGTTGCAGTTGCAGTTGCTTCTGGGAATGATCGCGTAACAGATGATTGCTCTCAAGTGAGAACTTGTGACACTTACTGTACAGGTGGAGTGAAAGAAGCTTGTTACACCGATTGTGCTTATCAGTGCATCTAAAATAAAAAGGGCCTTTAGAGGCCCTTCCTTTTCTAAATTTTAAGATTTGTCATCAATTCCGGTTTAACCCATTCATCAAATTCTTTTTCAGTTAAAAACTTCAATTCAAGTGCGGCAGCTTTAAGAGTTTTATCTTCTTTATGGGCCTTCTTGGCAATTTGAGCGGCCTTATCATATCCAATATGAGGATTGAGGGCCGTCACAAGCATCAAAGAGTTATTAAGATGCTCTTGAATTCGCTTAAAACGTGGTTCAATTCCTTGAGCACAGAATTCATCAAAGCTGTGACATCCATCACTCAAGAGACGCACACTCTGCAAGAAATTATAGATGATCATGGGTTTATAAACATTGAGTTCAAAATTTCCTGAAGCTCCACCAAAATTGACGGCCACATCATTGCCCATCACTTGAGCACACAACATGGTCATGGCCTCACACTGAGTGGGATTAATTTTACCCGGCATGATGGAAGATCCAGGTTCATTCTCAGGAATAGAAATTTCCCCTAGGCCACTTCGAGGGCCACTGGAAAGCCAGCGGATATCGTTAGCTATTTTAAAAAGTGATGCTGCAAGGCCTTTAAGTGCTCCATGTGCATGCACCAGAGCATCGTTGGCCGCAAGAGCTTCAAACTTATTTGGAGCAGAAGTGAAATCAATTCCTGTGTAGAGAGAAATTTTTTCAATCGCCTTATCTGCAAAGCCAACCGGAGCGTTTAGCCCAGTTCCCACTGCTGTTCCGCCTAATGCGAGTTCCTTTAAATGAGGAAGTGAAAATTCGATATGCTTAAGAGCGTGATCAAGTTGGCACACATATCCAGAGAGTTCTTGACCAAAAGTAATGGGTGTCGCATCCATTAAGTGAGTACGACCAATTTTTGTCACAGTCATATACTGTTCAGATTTTTGTTTGAATGTATCACGAAGTTTTTCCACCGCGGGAATGAGATCCATCATCACTACTTGAACGGCAGCAATGTTCATGGCCGTTGGAAAAACATCGTTTGAGCTCTGACCTTGATTGACATCATCATTGGGATGAATCAAACGATCTTCACCGCGCACTCCTCCCATTATTTCGCTGGCAAGATTTGCCAGGACTTCATTGACGTTCATATTGGATTGAGTGCCACTTCCTGTTTGCCAAACTGCCAGAGGAAACTCATGAGGATGAATTCCCCGCAACACTTCGTCAGCGGCTGATTTAATCGCCAGTGATTTATGCAGGGAGATAGATTTCATATCTCCATTGATTTGAGCAGCAGCTTTTTTAATAAGGACTAAGGCCTTGACCAACTCAATGTCCATCTTTTCAGTGGAGATGGCAAAATGATGAAGAGATCTCTCGGTTTGAGCTCCCCATAATTTGTCAGAGGGAACTTCAATTTCACCAAAGGTGTCTTTTTCAATACGTGTTGATTTTTTCATGTGGGTTATTTTAGTGCCATTTTACACATACGTCTTGAACCACTTTGAGTAACTTCGATTTTCGCAGGGGATCCATTCATAATACTTGGCTTGGTAAACAGGAAAGTTGGTTTAATTAATTTTCCATTAACTGGTAAAGATTCAAATTGCACCTCAACTGAATCTTCCCTGTTGAAAGCTGACTTATCTTTTGAATAAAGTTTGTCACGCATTTCACCTCGCGCCACCATTACATATTTCTCGCCGGTTTTGGCCAGAATTTGGATTTTTTCTTCGCACGCTCCGGGAATAGTTTCGGCCACCACATTCCAATCTGCGTTACTGGCCCATGCAAATGTAGAAAATGCTGCAATTAAAAATAATGCTGAAAATTTCATATATGCTCCTTGTTCACCAAAATAAATGGCGCACATAACATACATAAAAACTAAAGTGTCGTCTGCGCGCAGAAGACAGACCGACCTTAATTTAGTCTTGAGATTGAAGGGATTATTGAAGCTCGCTTAATGCTTTTTTAATACGCGCAACTGCATCACGAATGATGTCTTCAGAAGTAGCGTAAGAGAGGCGAATATAATTTGGAGCACCAAATGCTCCGCCTGGAGTTAAGGCCACATGACCCTGATTTAATAAATACATACAAAGATCTTTGGCATTATTGATCACATTTTCACCGTGACGTTTTCCAAAGTAGTGAGAGATTTCTGGGAAAAGATAAAAGGCTCCACCAGGATTATTAATTGTGGTGTGAGGTACTTCTTTCATTAATGAGATCAGAAGATCACGACGGCGCAAGAATGCTTCTTGCATAGGTTTAACAACCGCAGGATCAGCCTTCAAGGCAACGATTGCTGCTTTTTGAGTGATGGAATTTGCACCGGAAGTAAATTGGCCTTGAATTTTCACACAAGCTTTAGCAACTGCTTCCGGGGCACCAATGTAACCCAGTCTCCAACCTGTCATGGCAAAACCTTTCGAGAGTCCATTTACAGTCACTGTCCGATCAGCGATTTCTGGAATTGAACCTATAGAGAACATTTTCCCTTCAAAACTAATGTGCTCATAAATTTCATCCGAAACAATTAACACGTGAGGGTTTTTCTTAAAAACTTCGGCCAGAGCGCGAAGCTCTTTTTCCGTATACATTGTTCCAGTTGGGTTGCAAGGATTCGAGAATAGAAACATTTTTGTTTTGGGAGTTATGGCCTTTTCTAATTGTGCAGGGGTAATTTTAAAATCAGATTTGATATCTGTTTCCATTGTCACTACAACTCCTTCATTGAGCATCACCATTTCTGAATAGCTCACCCAGTAAGGAGCCGGGAGGATCACTTCATCCCCTGGATTCACGGTGGCCATGACCACATTAATGATGGAGTGCTTAGCACCGGTTGATGCCACAATTTGAGAAGGCTTGTAGTTTAAATTATTATCACGCTTAAATTTATGAGAGATGGCCTCGAGTAGATCCTTATAACCAGGAACGGGAGTGTAATAAGAAAAATTTTTATCGATGGCTTCCTTAGCGGCGAGTTTAACAAAATCGGGAGTGGCAAAATCTGGTTCACCTATACTCATGTTAATAACGTTCACACCTTTCTCTTTGAGTTCGTTACCTAATCTGGCCATGGCAAGAGTTTCAGATTCAGCTAGTTTTTCAACTCGATTTGAAAGAAAATTCATAAGGGTGCCTCATAAGGGAATTATTAATGTTCCAAGTGTATTAAAGTTGCCCGAATTGGTGAAGAGGAATGATCTATCTAAATGTTACTTGAACTGGGCAGTGATCCGAAACTGACTGATAAGTGATACCTAAATCTTGCGGTGTGGCCGGGCGGCAGTTCATTTTAGCGCAATGAGATCCCACTTGGACTTTCTCAACAGTTTTAACTAATTGATCTTGAAGGATTATGTGGTCAATGACGGAAGACTCGTACAACCCGTTGCCCAATGTTCCCGTCCAATAATTTGTGCAAGAAATATTTTCTGACATGGTCTTCATGTTGGCCGAAGACATAAAGGCTTCAAACTGAACATAGTCATCATTTCGGACATTGTATCCCGTTGAATTAAAGTCTCCTAAGAATACCAAATTTTTGCCCTTGTAGTTGCGCGAGATGGTTTCAAGTTTTGAATACTGCTGCCAGCGGCGGGACATGGCATTCATATCACCACCCGCTTTTAGATGAACTAAACCGAAAGTAACTTCTTGTTTATTGGCCAGACTCTGTAAAGTCACAAGGAATAATGGTCTAAGTGATCCGCAAGTATTTCCACTTCCAGTGAAACTGAGATCTTCAATTTTAGATTTTACCGAAAAAGATTTTGATTGATAAACTAAGGCCAGGTGTTGATTGCCCATTCCACCACAAGTCGAGAGCTCAACAGAATAACCAGGAAGAACTCGGGCAACTAACGAAAGAAAAGCTTTTATATTCACCACTTCCTGAAAGGCCATGACATCACTTTGAACTGACTTAATCACTTTTTCTAATTCAATTAAATTCGTTTGACCCATTTCCTGATCACGATCAAAATTTCTCATATTGAAAGTTGAAACACTCCATTTGGCCCATGAGTGGGAACTAAAAAGCAAAACGAAGATCAAAACAAATTTCAATTCATACATCCAAGGTAATTTTTTTTTACCCCACAATTGAAAGTTTTCTGGCTGCAAATGGCAAGTTCATTTACTGTTTTATTTTCGCCCGGATTTTATTGATCATTTCATCACGCTTTTCATCACTCACCTTATTCTGGTCAAAGAGATGCATTTGAAGCCAGGGAGGATTATTAAAAAGTGGATCTTCACTAAAGCGCGGAAAGAAGTGCCAATGAATATGATCGATAACATTGCCTAAACTACACATGTTCATTTTTTTTGGATTTAGAGCATCTTGAATGGCCTGATGGGCCGTCATCATTTCTTCAAATAATTCCATCCGCATTTGCGCCGGAACATCTGTCATTTCCCGGTAATGATCTTTGGTGACTAATATACTATAGCCCGGATAATACTGATGCTCACCTAATTGCAAAAAACTATGTTTGAACTCGTGGATAATGAAAGGATATTTTTTTTCTTTTGCTAAAGACATGCGGTCACATAATTTACAATTCATTGCTCATCCTTCAATTGAGATTTCGGTTATGCATCCAACCTGTGAGACTTCTTCGCTCTTTTTGGCAAGTAAGAACCTCATGAGGAAAATCATGACTTAAAAAACACACCATAAGTCCTGGTGCTGGTGTGACTTTCTTCAAAGTCTTTCCTTCGCGGTCATAAATCACAAGCTCTCCCCCTTCAGTATCCTGCCAAGATGAATTCAGATACATGATAAAAGAGATAATACGGCTAGATCCTTTCTCGAAGGCGTCCACGTGACGGCGGTAAAAATAAGATGCTGGATAGTAGGCCAAGTGATATTCGAAATCTTTTAAGCCTAAAAAAAACTTTTGGTTTAAGTGATTTTGGAGGTCATCGAGCTTTTGAGTCACACTAAGAAAAGTTTTATGAGGAATAAGGGGATCAAGCCATAAGGTATAATCACCACGAATTTCTTCGTTGCGAAGCTTTTGTTGCCCTTGACCAACTTTGGCAGCAACAAACTCAGACTTGTGCTCATCGAAATAATTATTGATTGAAGTGAGTTCTGAGTCAGATATAAAATTCGATGCAAGACTCCAGCCCTGGGTATCAATGTCTTCAAGGATTTGATCAAGCATAAAAGCCCTGGCCTTCAAGAGCTTTAATTTTTCTGTGAGTAATGAAGGCCAGCATCATCGCCACCAGAGCTAAAGAGAGTGCTAAGCCGATCCAAAAGCCTTGAGCTTCCATGCCAGCGTAGAAACCTAGATAATATCCAAGAGGAATTCCGATAATCCAGTAGCCAAAAAAAATCGCCAGTGATGAGGCCCGCGTAATACTTAATCCCCTTAGGATACCGGCAAGGGTTACTTGAGAGCCATCGAAGAGCTGAAAGCAGGCCACCCAGAAAAGTAGAGTTTTTCCCCATCCAAGGACGGCCGTATCTTCCGTGAAAAGAGAAAGTAAAACTTCTGGAAAAAGATAAACCATGCTGGCCATAAAACCAGTGCATCCAATAGAGATGATTAAACTAACAAATGAGAATGTGCGGATGCGGTGAAGATTTTTTTCACCGAATGCGTGTCCAACTTTCACTCCCACTGCTGAGGCAATTGACATGGGAATCATAAAAGCCAGAGATCCAATATTTAGGGCAAGATTGTTGGCCGCAGTTTGTTCAGCAGAAAATTTCCCGACAAAGAGAGTGACTGAACAGAAGGCCATGACTTCAAAAAATATGGCCACGGTAATGGGTAAGCCTAGACTCCAAGCTTCCCGAATAAATCCCCAGCGAATGGTTTTGCTATTTTTCCAAAACGTCATACTCAGGAGGAAGAGCCCTCCTCCCATAAATATTCTGACCATGAGGCAAGACCAGGCGAGACCCACTTCTTTCATTTGGGGCATCCCGAATTTTCCAAACACAAAGGCGTATGCAAAGAAGAGATTCACCGCTGCTGATGAAAGGGCTATCAAATTGGGGGCGATGGTTTTCTCCAGTGACTGAAAAACTTCTTTCACCCCTTGAAAGAGACAAATACCGATCATGGAGAAACTGGTAATTTCAAGATACTCGATGATGAGGTGATTGAGCTCAGGGGTGTAGTGCAAATAAGGCACAAGATTAGAGGCAATTAAAATTAAACCACAGGCACCTACTCCAATCACGAGACTATAAAGCATGACGGTCCAAAAATAACCTGTGATCTCTTCACCTTCTCCGCGCTTTTTGGCCAAGAGTGGAGAGAGAGCAAATTGCAGTCCTAAGGCCAGCATCATAATAGGATTAGCAATGGAGATCGCCAGACCTATGGCCGCCAAACATTCCCGCGAATACCTACCTGCGATAATCATGTCTCCAGTTCCCACCAGCATGATGCCGATGTGACCGAAGATGATAGGTAGTGAAAAGATAAGAAGTTCTTTGAAAGCTTCTTTACGAGAAATTTTCATCACTCGAGAGCTTTGGGATTTTGAATGAAAGAATCATACTCTTCTTGAAAAGAAAAAAGCTTAGTATCTTTAATTCTATCAACATAAAGAATTCCAAAAAGATGATCGAGTTCATGCTGAAGAACCGTTGCAAGAAAGCCTTCAGCAATGAGTTGTTGAGGCTCCCCTTGCTCGTTCCAATAATTCACTTGAATTTTTCTTGGGCGTTCCACATATCCGCGTAAGTTAGGAACTGAGAGGCAACCTTCCCAGAATCCTTGTAAATCTTCATCCAAAGAGGTGAGTGTAGGATTAATGAATGTAGTCAGGGGAAGATTCACTTCCTGCCCATAACGGTTAAAGCCCATGAGCTCTATCAAGGCCACTTGGAGTGAAACACCAATCTGGGGAGCTGCGATTCCAATACCACCGTAGTGATCCATAGAATCTTTCATATCCACGAGTAGCTGACAGAACTCGTCGGTTAATAAATATTCTTTACTTATGTTTTGAGCTACTTCGCGCAATACAGGGTTTCCCATTCGAGAAATTGGCTGAATCATGTGTCCTCCAGGCCTGACTGTAGCATAAAAGCCGAAGCTTTTAACTCATGTTTTGTGAATAATAACCGATTAGATTGGTAACAAAAAGGTGCTTATGCATTTCACACTGAAAATTCTTACTCTGATTTTCTTCGCGCTGGGAGTAAATCTCTCAAGTTTTGCTGAAGTGATAGGGCAGAACGAATTAAACTTTGTCATCGATACCAAATCCATGGGGGATAAAGTTTATTTCTCCTTTGCTCAATTGAAAGTCCCTACCCTACTTAAAAATTATCCTGAACTGGCAAAACTTGATTCCCTAAATATGCTCAAAAAGAAAGATGCATATATTGTCGTGAGTAAAGTTGCATACATTGTGAAGAAGCCCATTGGATTTTTTGATCATGATAATCTTTCAAAGGAAGTTTATGTTCAAAAGACTCTGGACTCTCAAACAGTAAGAAAATTATCCAATGATACTTTTAAAGTTTCATCTAAGAGTGGACCCTCTTATCAATTAAAAACATTCTTTGATTCAGATGAGGTCAGTACACTTCCGAATTCAAAAGTCATTGAAGCTGTTTCTGCATTTAAAAAACTGGATGTCATTTCTCAGAGTGCATCAGCCATTCAAGTCAGGGAGATGGACCAATTCAGCGGATACGCATGGGGAGCAGTTACAGTGAGTTCATTTATCCCCTTTAAAGAAGATAAGACACTGGTGATTTCTTATTATCTAACGTCTGTAAAAAAAGAATTTGCTGATAAGAAAGGGGCCCGGGCAAGCCTGAAAGCGGAAGTTGCGAGTCTGCAGAAAATAATAGAAAACTATCAAGCGCCATAAAAAAGCCTCCCAAGGGGAGGCTTTTTTATTTAAGAAACTTCTCTATTTAACGAACCAAATTTCTTATTTATCCGATCTTTAATTTTACGCTTATGTTCTCTTAAACTTCGAGCGGCCTTATCGATGGCCGAAGAGAATGATTCATATAAATTCAATCCTTCCGAACTGAAAGCATAATCATGATAAGGGTTATGAATTGCAAGGGAGGTCACATAATGATTATTTTGATACTTCACATTGACTTGAACATTTGCTGAGGTATTTAAATAGCGATCCAGTTTTGCTACTCTCTTAGTGATAAATTGATCCATCCACGGTGTGTGCTCTAATCCCTGATAATATACTTGAACTTGCATACAAACTCCTTTTGTGCCCTGAATCAATGTTAGCAATAGGCCCGAAATTCTGACACTTAAGTTTACCTGGAGAACGACCTCGTAACGCCGTCTTCTAATGGGCTTAAGTGACTGAACATATTTCAATAACATTGAATGTGAGCAGTTATTAAGAAATATGACATTGGAATCTAGTGCTTGCGACTCTCTTGAGTACAGCCTGCTTCCTGAATATTTTTGAGATCTTGGTTAGTTCTGTGAGAGGGAGTTTTACTTAAGAGATATGCGCAGTACTGCGCCTTAATATCTTCAGGGCCCTCAGGAGACACTGGAGCAAAACGACGCCGAGATGGAAGCGACTCATGCGACAAATCATCTTGCTGACTTTCATCCTGATAAGATTCTTGCATTTCATTTTGAGGATCATTCATTTCATAAGGAGTTCTTTGAGCGAGCGCAGAACTCACAATCATAACCGTGAAGAGAAAAGTAATAAGTGTGAATTTCATAAGGTCTCCATGTTTCTTTTAATCTTAGGCCCTCAACACCTGGTTTTATAGATTGAATGAAATATCTACTAGTACTGACTGATTCTTGGCCACTTCCTCATCCTCCTATTCTGAATCTGTCTAAACTCTATACACCTGTTAGAAACGAGCACTTTCCCCTTTGGATAACCCCTTAGAACCCCAAAGCTTAATTTGGCATTGGTCTTGTATAGATAAGAGCACGAGGGTGAAGTCAGGATGACATCAGCTTTTAAAATAACAGGGGAAAAATTATGAAAACTAAGTCACTATCACTTTCAACGATTCTCGGATTTTTAGGACTCATTCTAGCTGTTCACAGTTTCAGCTCTCATGCAGCTACTCCAAAGATTGTTTGCGAAACAGCTTTCGGAGAGAAAACCTTCACAATTGAGGACGAACATATTTCCTTCAATAAAGAAGATGATGCTGGTGTTAGCCGGGCCATTTCTTCGATTTCTTCTGATTCAATCAGAACTCAAAAAAAGTTCCACGGCTTTTCGAAATCTCTTTATTTGAACGGTGACAAATACCGTATCAACGTCCAGGACGTATCTTCGTTCTCTGACGTTAACGATTACCTCTCCATTACGTCCCCTAAAGGGCATGAGATGACTTACCCCCTCACTTGTCACTCAGCTTAATAGTAGGAACCCCCCTGTTTAAAAAGGGTCTATCGCCGGATGCGAGATGGCCCTTTTTTAAGTTTTTTGCTCCCAAGTGCCGATAAGACCGTCATGAAAATCATCCTCCTGACCCTCACTTTTTTCACCTTAAATTCCATCGCTCAAGATACCCTTCCCGTAGATCGCAATAAGCGTGATGATAAGTTTGCAGGAATTGAGCGCATGCGCGGGTGGGATGATGATAAAAAAGATAATTTTTATAAGGATTTGAAATCTAAATCTCCAGAAGAAGTCTCTAAGAAATATGACGATTTTGATAAAGACGAAGTCGAGGCCATAAAAGATAAATAAAGCCCTTTAACGCACTTCTCTTCCCTTTAAAAAATAGCCGAATTCCCCTATTCTATTCACTCCCCTCATTCTCTTGAATTCAAGGACTCCTTTATGGAATACAATTTCGCGGAACTCGAACCTAAATGGCAAAAATATTGGGACGATCACCAAACTTTTAAAACCACTGAAGATACTTCTAAACCAAAATATTATGTTCTCGATATGTTCCCCTACCCATCAGGTGCGGGCCTTCACGTGGGTCACCCAGAAGGATATACCGCCACTGATATCATGGCCCGCTACAAGCGCATGAAAGGCTTCAACGTTCTTCACCCTATGGGTTGGGACTCGTTTGGATTGCCAGCAGAAAACCATGCGGTTAAAACGGGAACTCATCCCAACATCACGACTCAAGAAAACATCAAAACCTTTAAGCGTCAGCTCAAAAGCTTAGGTTTCTCCTATGATTGGGATCGCGAGATCGCCACATCAAATGTGGATTACTATAAATGGACTCAGTGGATTTTTGTTCAGCTCTACAATAAAGGCTTAGCTTACGAATCACACATGATGGTGAACTGGTGTCCGAATTTAAAAACTGTTCTAGCTAACGAAGAAGTAGTGAACGGTAAATCCGAAGTGGGTGGACATCCGGTTATCAGAAAACCGATGAAGCAGTGGATGCTCAGAATCACTCAGTATGCTGAGCGCCTTCTTGAAGATCTCGATCTCCTTGATTGGCCCGATTCAGTAAAAGAGATGCAAAAAGTTTGGATTGGAAAATCTGAGGGAGCGATCATCAAATTTAAAGTTGAAGGTTCAACTGAGGAGATTGAAGTTTTCACATCTCGCCCGGATACGCTCTTTGGAGCGACCTATATGGTACTCGCTCCTGAACATAAGCTAGTTGATATCATCACGACCGACTCTCACAAAGCCGAGATCGCCAAGTACCGTGAAGTCACGGCCCTTAAATCCGATCTTGAGCGAACTGAACTTAACAAAGATAAATCCGGAGCTCTCACAGGAGCTTTTGCGATTAATCCGGCAAACGGTACAAAGATTCCAGTCTACATTGCAGACTACGTGCTAAATACCTACGGCACAGGTGCCATCATGTCCGTTCCGGCACACGATGAGCGAGATCATGAGTTCGCAAAGAAGTTTAACCTTCCTATCGTCGAAGTTCTCAAGGGTGGAAACGTTGATGAAGCTGCCTTTACAGAAGATGGCGAACACGTGAATTCAGATTTCTTAAATGGCACCAACAAAGTCGACGGCATCAAAAAAATGATCGCGTGGCTTGAAGAGAAAAAACTTGGTTCTAAAAAAATTAACTATAAACTTCGCGATTGGCTTTTCTCTCGTCAACGCTACTGGGGAGAGCCGTTCCCACTTTTAAAATTTGAAGACGGCACAGTTCGATGCTTAGACGCTGATGAGCTTCCGGTAGTTCTTCCTGCGGTTGAGAAATATGAGCCATCTGGAACTGGTGAATCGCCTCTAGCAACGATTGAAGAGTGGCTCAACGTCATTGATCCTAAGACAGGCAAGAAAGCACGCAGAGAAACAAACACCATGCCTCAATGGGCAGGATCTTGTTGGTACTACCTCCGCTTCTGCGATCCAAAAAATACTAAAGAGCCTTGGAATTCAAAAATTGAAAATTATTGGATGCCGGTAGATCTTTATGTAGGTGGAGCCGAGCACGCTGTTCTTCACCTTCTCTACTCACGCTTCTGGCATAAAGTTCTTTATGATCTGGGTCTTGTTTCAACTAAAGAGCCATTTCATAAGTTAGTAAACCAAGGAATGATCTTGGGTGAAGATGGTGAGAAGATGAGTAAGTCTCGCGGTAACGTCATCAATCCAGATCTCGTGGTGAAAGAATATGGTGCCGATACGCTTCGTCTCTATGAAATGTTTATGGGTCCCCTTGAAAAAACTAAGCCTTGGTCCATGAATGGAGTGAAAGGAGTTTATAACTTCTTAAACCGCGTTCACCGCTTCATGATGGATCCTGCCAATTATTCTGAGACAGAAGATCCAAGCAATCTCAAAGAGCTTCATAAGCTTATGAAAAAAGTTACAGAAGATATTGAGACTCTTCACTTCAATACCGGCATTTCTCAGATGATGATCTTTATGAATCACGTTTATAAAGTCGGGAAAATTTCTAAGGCTTCAGTAGAAAAATTTGCCTTGATTCTCTCACCCTACGCTCCTCATTTGGCCGAAGAGTTATGGAGTCACCTTGGGCATAAGCAAACTCTTGCTAAAGAAACTTGGCCTCAGTTTGATGCAGCTTTGGCCAAAGATGATTTAATAACTCTCGCCGTTCAAGTAAATGGGAAAACTCGTGGAACCTTTGAAGTTCCTGCCGACATTTCTAAAGAAGATTTCTTTGTCATCATTAAAGCGGACGAGAAGATTGCGAAGTACCTTCAAGGCACTATTGTAAAAGAGATTTATGTGCCAGGAAAGATTTGTAACTTTGTGGTGAAAGAATAATTCTTACTGATAAACCACTATGAAGTGATTGAGTAGAGTCATGCCCAACCCTGAAATCACCGGGATGGTCAGGTTATCATCGATATTAAAAGCAGAGATGAGTTCAGAGAGAGCTCCAATCAAACCTGCAATAATAGAGAAAATTAAAAGATGAGTTCCGATAGTGGCAGTATTCACCAGATAAAATAAGCAAATTAGGTAACAAGTAAAAAATCCCGCTACTGCACCTTGCAAAGATTTGTTGGGTAGAAGCTTATCTTTTCCATAAAGCACTCCAAAGAATGACGAAATAGGATCAGCGAAGATTAAAAACATGCAAGACATGAGAGCAATATCTCTTTGAAAAAAGAACAAAGAAATGGAACAGCCAAGAGCGTAAAACGGTAGTCCAGTCATGCCTTCACGCTCAGAGCGACGCATTAATGGACCCATGACTTTCAAGACAATTTTGTTTAAAGCAGGAGCTTTCTTACGAACTAAATCGAAGATAAAACCAGCTAAGGCAATACCCATAGTAACTTTGCCCCAAAAAAATGTGGGCTCCGAAGAACGTAGGACTGTGATAAGACAGGCAGTTCCTATAGAGATATGCCAAATTTTGCGAAGCATATGGAGATCTGAACGTTTGTGAAGAACGGTATCAAATGAAGAGTCGTAGTTTTGATTTTGTAAGGTAGCCATCCTACTCCTGAATACTTTTTAAATATTTATTATTTAACTGTATTTTAAATAAGTTCTATCAAATGTAATGGAATCAATTGATCAAGTCTACCACGCGCCCCATGAAAATACCTTATCTCTTGAAAATCATTCATGGATTACGCTTTCCAAACCCTAAAAAGGGTTCATATAATTTCCCAATAGGAATTACATAATCATGATGAACTTTGGTAAAGACGCCGAACCTCAGCAAAACCTGAAAAAAATCTGGGCCATCGGTGGTGGGAAGGGTGGCGTTGGGAAAAGTTTAGTTTCAGCTAATGTGGCCATCTGTTTATCATTGATGGGCCATAAAGTTGTGGCCGTGGATTTAGATTTGGGTGGGGCTAACCTCCATACATGTCTGGGTCTTCCCATTCCCCAAGTCACTCTCTCTGATTATGTTTCTAAAAAAATCACAAACTTTGAAGACCTTTTAGTTTCAACACCTATTCATAACTTAAAAATTATCAGTGGTGCTCAAGATGAACTGGGCATGGCCAATTTAAAGCACATGCACAAGAATCAAATCATCCGCAAATTGCACGAGCTTGATGCAGATTATATTCTGTTCGATCTGGGTGCTGGTACAGCTTTCAATACTATCGATTTCTTTATCACAGCCGATAAAGGAATTCTTGTGGTGCTACCTGAGCCGACATCTATTGAAAATACTTATCGATTTATTAAATCTGTTTTCTACCGACGTCTTAAAATGATTGAAGGTGTAGCAGAGATTGAGCCGTTAATTACTGAATCTATGAATGCTAAGCTTTCTTCAGGAGCTCAAACTTCTCCTGCTGATTTAATGAAAAAGATTTCTGAATTAAATCCAGAAGTCGGTCTCAAAATAAGACAAGAGATGGCGCTTATGAGACCGAACTTGATTATCAATCAAGTTCGGTCTCAGGCAGATATTGATATCGGTTATTCTATTCAAAGTATTTGTCGGAAATATTTCGGCATCGAGATGTCCTTTCCTGGATACCTTGATTACGACCAATCGGTTTGGCAAAGTGTAAGAAAACGCAAGCCTCTACTTATTGAATATCCGAATTCAAAACTTGTGAATAATTTTGACCGCATCGTAACCAAGTTGATTGAATCTTAAAGGATGCGCATGGATACTGAAAAAAAGAATTATTACGAAGTTCTTGAAACAGAGACAAATGCTACCCCAACTCAGATAGAACAGGCCTATGTGCGAGCACGTAATGCTTATTCAGGCGACAGTGTTGCCCTCTATTCACTAATGACTAAAGATGAGTGTGATTCTATTTTGGGTCTGATTGAAGAAGCTTATTCAGTCATTGGTTTTCCTGAAAAAAGAAGAGAATACGACCGGCTTCGTGGCTTTAACCAAAATGGTTTCTCCCAAACTTATAATCAAGAAAGTCTCCACACAGTTCATACGATTGAAAACCGATCGAAAGATTCGGTTCAATATGAGGACTTCGGATCAAATCTTATCGAGGCAAAGGTTTCTAAGATAAGTGCTCAAAAAAAATTTGGTCTTGAATATGCTGACAATGATGAGATGGACCGCCTAATCCGTGAGTGTACAGAATTCACTGGTCCGTTCTTGAAAAAAATTCGTGAATACAAAAATGTATCTTTAGAGAGAATGGCAGAGATGACCAGAATTTCTAAGACTCATATTACTGCGATGGAAAATGAAGATCTTCCTAAACTTCCTGTAGATGTTTACGTACGTGGATATGTTTACCAGTACGCTAAAGTTTTGAAGCTTAATCCTGAAGCCGTTGCGGCCAGTTTTATTCTCTACTTCAAAAAAATTAAATCTCAAAAGTGACTGATAGTCAGCTTCAGGATCAAGACCAAGATTTTGAAATCACTGTTTCGGCTTCTGACCGGGAAGAATTTAAACGTCTTGATGTGTTTCTTGTTTATAAACTTCCCCAATTTTCCCGCTCTACTCTCAAGCGTCTATTTGAAAGTGAGGAAATCACAAGCGAGCAGTGCAGTCTCAGTTTAAATAAAATGCCAGCCGCTGGGACTGTTATATCGGTAGCAGTACCACCTCCTATTCCCTCTGAGCTCATTCCCGAAAATATCCCTCTGGATATCCTGTTTGAAGATCCCCATTTGATTATCGTCAATAAGCCAGCGGGATTGGTTGTTCATCCAGCTCCAGGGCATTACACAGGGACCTTGGTGAATGCGATCTTGTTTCATTGTCCTGATCTTAAAGGTATCGGAGCCGAGAAGCGCCCAGGAATAGTTCACAGGCTTGATATGGGAACATCCGGTGTGATGGTGGTGGCCAAGGATCAAAAGACCCATGAAGGATTAGTGGCACTTTTCTCAGTTCACGATATTGAAAGAAAGTATGAAGCACTTATTTGGGGTAAAGCTCCAAACTTGAACAGTACCATTTCCACACTTATAGGCAGGCATCAGACAAATCGCTTAAAAATGTCCACAGATGTAAAAATAGGTAAAAAAGCGATCACTCATTATCACGTGATTGCTCACTTAAATAACGTGACTCATGTGGAGTTAAAATTAGAAACAGGCCGCACTCATCAAATCCGGGTGCATATGTCGCAAATTCTTCACGCGCCTATTGTTTGCGATCCCCTTTATGGAAACGGTGACTCAGGGCTAAAAAAACTGTCTGATCTCATCAAGAACAAACTTCAAAGTTATCCCTACCAGTTGCTTCACGCCAAAGAGCTTGGATTTAAGCACCCCATCACTGGAGAGAGCTTACATTTCAGCGCCCCTGCCCCCGAGATTTTTCAAGAAGCACTCAAGGCTTTCTCAGAGTAAAAATTAAAGCTACAATACTGCCATGTCGATTTCCTATGAACAAAACCTCAATCGCGGCCGATTTGAAACGTGGACTATAAAGCCCGATATGAATTTCTATGGTGTTCACCAAGTTCATGGCATTGATATCGCAACACCGGAAACGCTTCCTGCTCAGGCAGATGGTATCATGACTGCTTGGGATGATTTAGACCGGCCCCTGGCAATTAAGACGGCAGATTGCCTTCCCATAGTTATTGAAGGCCAAACCGGAGTGATATTTTTGCACGCAGGCTGGAAAGGTTTGGCCCACGGTATTTTAAAGCGTCCTGAAATCTCTCTGATTATTCCTCACAGAGTTCTTATTGGTCCGAGCATTCATTCGTGCTGCTTTGAAGTCTCTGAAGATTTTAAAAATAATTTTCCTTCTAGTCCTCATTTTAAAAGAAATGAATGTCGGTGGCATTTTGATTTGCAACAGGAATCCCGCGATCAGTTGCGTGAACTTTTCC
>CAMDDI010000033.1 GCA_945890905.1 Bacteriovorax stolpii | reverse complement strand
ATAATGGCTTACTAAAACGAGGTTTCTTCATGGGTTGGTTTCATCAGGTAAAAAATCCGAAGTTAAAAAACGTCAAAAAAATTGTCGGACAAACTCCGGTTGGTCTGTGGAAAAAATGTAATCAGTGCGGAGAAATTCTTCAGTCAGATAAGCTGGAAGAAAACCTCAATGTTTGCCCACTCTGTGATTACCACTATCGAATTTCTGCTTATGAGAGAATTGCCATCATGACGGATGAGAATTCTTTTGAAGAAATTAGTCCTGATTTGATTTCAAATAATCCCCTTCAGTTTCAAGATAAAATGCCTTACGTTCAGCGCCTTCAAACTGCCATTAAAACCACCGGGATTAAAGATTCTACGGTGTGCGGAACTGCAACGATCAATGGTCAACCAGTGGCCATGGCGGTGATGGATTTTCGTTTCATGGGTGGCTCAATGGGTGTTGTGACTGGAGAGAAAGTGGCACTTGCTATGGATATTGGTTACGAGAAAAGAGTTCCAGTGATTGTGGTTTCTTGTTCAGGTGGGGCACGGATGCAAGAAGGGATTTTATCTCTGATGCAAATGGCGAAGACTTCTGCTTCTCGGGCCCGCCTTAAAAATATCGGTATCCCTTATATTTCCATGCTCACTGATCCAACAACTGGCGGATGTGCTGCAAGCTTTGCCATGCTGGGTGATATTAATATCTCTGAGCCTAAGGCCCTCATCGGATTTGCTGGTCCTCGAGTGATTGAGCAATCTATTCGACAAACTTTGCCTGAAGGTTTTCAGCGCTCAGAATTTTTAAAAGATCATGGCTTCATTGATCGCATTATTCATCGCAAAGATTTAAAAACAGAATTGAGCTTCTTTATCAAGATGTTTACTCCTGGAGCATGAGCTCAGATCTAACATCATGGCTTCTTACTCACTACGGACAAGAGCAGTTTCATCCTGGACTTGAACGGATCAAACAGGCGATTTTTCCTCTCATTGCTAAATTGCAGACTTCAAAAATTATCACCATTGCTGGAACTAATGGCAAAGGGGAGACAACTTTAAGGCTCTCTCAAAAACTGGGTCATCGAACTCAATGTGTGTGGACCTCTCCGCATATTCAGCGGATTACCGAAAGATTTAGAGATGAGAACGGGGAGATATCACTTACTAAATTAGAAAGCCTAATTAATCGCTGTCATCAAGTTGTGATTGATTCTGGATTTAAACTTTCATATTACGAATTTCTTTTTTTTGTTTTCTGCACCTGGGCCCATGAAAAAGCACCTGACTTTTTACTCCTTGAAGTAGGACTAGGCGGAAGACTTGATGCGGTCAACGTTCTTGATGCTGATTGTGTGCTGCTGCCTTCAATTTCTCGGGATCACCAGGAATTTTTGGGTCATCGCTATGATCAGATTTTAGCTGAGAAACTGGGAACCGTGAGATCAGGCAAAATTTTATTTACGGGTTTAGACCGTGTTTACTTAAGAGAGAAAACTTCTCATTCCATGGCTTCGCGTGGTGCTAAAGTTATTCATCTTCAGGAATTAAAACCACTGCCAGCTTACGATTTCTCTGCCAGAAATGAGTTATTGTCTCATGCAGCATTTCTTTTCCTCACTGGATCAGCAGTAGAAGTGCTCAATCGGCCAGAAACTTATGCTCAATGGACACCTGAGGGGCAATTTTTAGAGCACCGGGGAGAGGTTTGGCCTGAACGGGGAGAGTGGACATTTTTTGGCTCTCATAATCCTGATGGCATGAGAAAACTTATTCAATTTTTACACTCGGGGAACTATAATTTTCACAGACCTCCTTTCGATACTGTATTTGTGGCCTTTTCCCAAAGAGCTCCAGTGGATTTGAAGGTGATGCTTAAGATGCTGAAAGCTTCTGAACTCGGAAAAGTTGTAGTGACTTATTTTGATCATCCCAAAGCTGCGCCTCTGGCACTTATTGAGGATCTATCTCGTCAAGAAGGACTAGATTTTGTTAAGGATATTGGCCCACAAGTTCAAGGATCGAACAATAACCGCTTTCTGGTTACTGGCTCTTATTATTTTCTCGGTTACTTTCAATCACGCTTTCGCAGCTGATAATCCGCAACTTCAATTAGGCGATAAACTCTCTGTCTTTTCAGATAAGGCCTACCGAAAGAACGGTGGTAAATATTTTGAAGCTGTAGGTAACGTCGTCATCATTAGTCAGAAAGATACCATCTACGGTGAGCTGGCTTCTCTTGATCAAGAAACCATGATGGTGAAAATTGAAGGAAACGTCCGAGTCATTACTAAAGATATGACTTTGTACGGCTCTCACATTGAATATAATTTGGTGACCGGCTCAGCTAAAATTAAAAATGCCCGGATACTGAATTCTGAATTTAATCTTGTGGCCACCGAGCTTTTAAGAATAAGCCCCACTGAATATTTGGCCAAGGACGCGGAGTTCACCACGTGCAAAGACTGTACGGAGTCTTGGTCCATTTATGGAAGAACCATCCGCTTAAAGTTAGGCGACACTGTTCAAATTCGTCACGGACTATTCAAGGTCAAAGGTGCCAACGTCATCTATCTTCCTTACGTCGCTCTTCCTATACTCACAAAAAGAAAATCAGGATTACTCTTTTCAAATATTTCTAACCGAGTGGGTGAAGGGCTGGCCTTCGAGCAACCGGTATTTATTGCTTTGGATGAAAGTAAAGACATGACAGTGAGTCCTACTTTCTGGGCCAAGCGTGGTTACGGTGGAGATTTACAATATCGCCAACGTTTCCGGGATTTAAGTTGGTTCGAATTTAATTCTCGCCAACTTAACGATTCAATTTATGTTCCGGCCCAAAGTAACGTGACTCCTTCTGGACAGAACTTTTTCAGGTATTTTGCTGAGGCTGAAACTCACCAGCAGTGGACTTCCAATTTTAAATCCCACGTGCGCTTCACCGGTGCTAGGGATCTTGATGTTATCCGGGATAATCCCCTCTACACCGATCCAAAAACCATCAGTAGTGATATGGGACTCCATGCTCACACTGATTATCGTCGGGATTTATTTTCGTTAACTGCTGAAGCAGATTATATGAGAAACCAACTCTATGGTGATCCTCTCGAATTTGATCGCTCCTATGTTCAAGTTCTTCCACGTGTTGGTCTCTCAAGCACGCCTTATTCTCTGGTTCAGTCAAAGACTCCAATGTTTCAGCATATCACAATGGGCCTGGATGGATCTTTTACACGCTTTCGCCAAGTAGATAGGCAAGACTCCGTTAATATCCGGAATGCAGACCGACTCTCCCTTCAGCCTTATCTGATGTGGCACTACTTTACTTGGGGCCCAGTGAGTTTGAAGTCTCGCTACGTTTTAGATCAGCAAGTGTATAAATTTGTGGATCCTACCGAGCCTGGATATGGAAAGAGTGCGGGGCTGATGCAAACTGAAGTCGCCTTCACCATGGATAAAATTTTTGGACTCTCTTATGAAGAGAAGATTCCTATTAAATACATTTCCATGAGAGATTTAGAAAAGCTCAGACAAAACAAAGAGCAAGGACTTGCTCCTTTGAAGAAAACGGAGAAAGTAAATCCTTTGGTGGGGTCTCTTCCCACGTTTGCATCTGAACTTTCAAAAGAGAATATTATTCAGGTTCGTCAGAGTTATCGTCACTCCCAGGAGTATAAATTTATTCATCACTACATTGCTAATCAAGATGAGTATGGAAACAGACGCTTTGATCAACAAGTCCGTGCCGGCCAGCAAGGTTGGTTTGACTATGAAGATGCGATTCGTGCCAATGAATTCCAATCTGGAGCGCCGGCCATTCGAAATATTATTCCTCCGCAAAACACTGTGGAATTACAATGGAACAATACTCTTATTCGAAAAACTCCGAAGACCTTTAACTATTTAGAAGACGATAAGTTTCTAAGAGATAATTTCAATTACAGTAAAATGGGATACTTCAATGTGTCTCAAGGTTATCTCTTGAATGCCCCTGAAACGAATGATTTGCGACAAAAGCTGACTCGTCTTTATGTTACTACCGGGTATGTGACAGATAAGTGGTCTACAAATTTAGCAGAGTCTTATTTTCATTATGGAAATGAGAACATTTTTACGGCAAGTCTCACTCGGAAATTTGAATCCATTAATATTTTCTCTAATTATAGTTACAACTCATTTAAACCTAATAGTACCAACGCTTTAAGCTTTGGTGGTCAAGTCCGTCCCGTGGATGTTCTGGGTTTAGCGATGGTAAAGAGTTTAGATCTAGAGGCCAACCGTGCTGTACGAACTGTTTACTCTGTGGACTTTATGCCTAATAACAATTGCTGGATTTTTAATTTGAATTATCTTCAAAGTATTGTGGGATCAAGAACATCCATGAATATTATGTTCAATTTTGGTGATGACCGCTTTGACCGCTATCGCACTGACTACTTTGCGGCAAAACGCCTATGAAAAAAGCAACGTTTATCGATTTTGACGATAGCTTCACTTATAACGTGGTACAAGAACTTACCGAAGTGGGCTTTGAAGTCGAAGTTTTGCACTGGATGGATTTTGAAGTCCTTCCCCAAGTGGGCCTTCTTGTTTTGGGCCCTGGGCCCGGTCATCCAGATGATTATCAAAGAATTTTTCCTTTGATTCAAGATTGGTTAAAGCAGAAGAGACCACTCTTTGGACTTTGTCTTGGGCATCAGATTTATTGGAAACTGCAAGGTGAAGAAGTTATCCGCTCCAAAGATCCCGTTCATGGTCAGAAAATTAAACTCCATTTAAATTCTTCTTGGCAGGATTGGTTAGCTCTTCCAGCAGAAGTTTTAGTTCAACGCTACAACTCACTGGCCGTTCCTGCTCAGGCCGCCATTCGTAATCCTCATGTGCAAAATGTCATTGAGCATGAGGAGATCCTCATAACTAGGGGAGAGAAGGTAATAACATATCAATTTCATCCAGAATCTGTAGGAACAAGTTACCGCAGATCCTTTTTCCGTCCCATCTTCAGAGATTTAGTATAATTGTAGGATGAAACGTCTCATGGTTCATGGGTGTTATGATCAAGACACTCTTCGAACACTTTCGGAATTAGGCATTGATACTTTTGGATTTGACCTCCGGGGCCGAAGTCCTAATCTCATTCCATTTCATCAACTGCAAAATCTTCTTAAAACTCTCAGCACTCAAAAAGTGAATTTGATTTTTGAAAATGATAAAGAATCCACTGTTGCAAGTTTTCTCAACATGCTTCAAGCTTCCCCTGTTCCTCTGACCCTAGAATTTAGAGATCAATTAAATCTTTCTTATTATGAATCCTTCAGAAAACCATTCCACTGGATGTTTAATCCAACAGGGGATTGGAAAAATATTCTGCAAAGTCCGTTTCTTACTGGGGTTCTACTTCCACTTCAGCACCGGGATAGTTATCAAGCGCTTCCTGAATTATGGGAAATTATTGAAAAAAGAAATCTCACTATGTATCTGCACGCTGAAAATTTTCATGATGCTGAGTTACTCAATCAGCAACCAAATATTCTTATCAGTCTAGATCTTGGACAAGATGTTGAAACACGATTCCGTCACGTGGATCAGGATTTGTTAAAAAATTTGAAATTGTGGAGAACCTTAGATGAACGTCCTTCTCTCTAACGATGATGGAGTGAATGCTCCAGGAATTCGATCATTATTTAAAATCATTGGGCCATTGCATGAGACGACTATGATTGCTCCACTTGAAGAGCGTTCTACTACAGGTCATAGTTTAAGTTTAGATAAACCTCTGCGTCTTGAGCGCCTCGAGGATAATGTCTATGGTTGTACAGGATTTCCGGGTGACTGCGTCCTAATGGGAGTAGGGCACGTTTTAAAATCTAGGCGTCCAGATGTTGTTGTTTCGGGAATCAATCGCGGAGCAAACTTGGGACAGGATCTTTATTATTCTGGGACTGTGGCCGCTGCTAGAGAAGCTGTTTTTCACCGTGTGCCCGGAATTGCCGTAAGCCTAGTGCTCCATCAGCTCACCGATATTCACCACTATGACAGTGCGGCACTTTTTATTTCTCGGGCCCTTGAAGCAAAAATTCATTTGTGTTGTCCTCCCATGACAGTGATCAATATCAATGTTCCAAATCTGCCCCTAGAGAAGATCAAAGGTTGTAAGCTTACGGAAGTAGGTTTTCGTCGATACTCAGAAGAAATTCATGCTAGAATGGATGCTAGAGCTAGAGAATATTATTGGATCGCAGGAATCTATGAAGGGTTCGACGAGAATCCTAAGTCAGACTGCCAGGCCGTTCATGACGGATACATCTCGATTACTCCTCACGGACTCATCGATGATAAAAGCAGAGATTTGACGGGATTAGCAGCTGTAGTGGAGAAGCTGAATGCTCAATTTGTTAGTTAAGTTTTTATTGCCACTGATTTTTATCGCTTCATGTTCAAACATGAAAAGTGGGCAATATGTTTACGTGGAGACTCCTTCTCACGTAAAACGCGTGGCCAAAAAATATGGCGTCACCGTTGATGAACTCAAGAATGCTAATCCTTCAAAGTTATTTCAAAAAGAATGGATCTTCATTCCCAGTAAAGTGGGCTTCGCTTATCTGCTCTTTAATGACACCTATCCAATCGAAGATTATTCCAGCTTAGGATCTGGACGCTTTATGTGGCCTGTCCCTCATTTTTATAAAGTTTCTTCCCAGTATGGACCGCGTGGAAGAAAGCATCATGATGGGATTGATATTCCTGCGCCTAAAGGCACTCCCATTGTAGCAGTTGATTCAGGTATGGTGATTTATTCTGATAATGGAATCCGAGGCTACGGAAATATGATTGTGGTCTCTCATGGAGACGATATTTTTACAGTGTATGCTCATAATAAATCTAATAAAGTAGATAAGGGCGACAAAGTTAAAAAGGGTGATGTTATAGGCCTAGTAGGAAACACTGGACGCTCTACAGGTCCGCACTTGCATTTTGAAATTCGTGTGAAAAACATTGTCAGGAATCCAGCTCAGTATCTTTCGAAAAAAAATAAGGATTAGTCTTTTTTAGTTCCGAATTTATCTAAAAGCTTCAAATACATTATGGCAGTATTCTTGGCATCTTCCAGAGCGGTATGGGCCACAGCACCCATATTGAGATAGTTCATCATATTTGTTCCGGAATCCATTCCCTGAGGGAGAAGTCCCAAATCAATAAGACCATAACCCATACCAGAAAGGTCTAAATTCCGGTGATGGAAATACTTGCGCATAAATTCCCAGCCAAGATCCCGGGTGAGAAAAGGAAGATCAATGGCCGACATAGATTTACCAAAGAGTACCACTTTTTGATTTCCAAAATAGGCCTTCACTTCAGCACTCTCAAGGTAAGTTTTCAAAAATTCCTTAAAGGCAGAATGAGAGATCCCTTCAGAGTGGGCCTTACGAATGATTTTTTCGTTGTGTTCACGCACCCATGGATCAAGCGAGTCACGCAGATCTTCAAATGAAGGGCAGTGAATGTACATGGTACGGGCAAGAGATTCTTCGAGACGCTTGAACTGAGTATCAAAAGGAACCATGGCAAACTCAATGATCTGACAATTTTCCGCTAAACCAGTGGCCTCAATATCAATGCTTAAATATTTCATGAAATCCCTTTTGCACCATTTTAAGAGTGCCAAAGGGATTGTTCAATTGAATATTACTGAATAACTGCAGTTACGGGACAATGATCAGATACTTCACCGTAAATGATGCCAAGTTCTTTCAATGAGGCCTGGCGACAACTCACTTTAGAGCAGTGACCATGAACAGCTGCTACAGGTTGCTTCTTAACAAGTCCTGGAGTCACAAGAATATGATCAAGTAGAGATGGAGTTTCGATACCGTCATCTGAGCCACCCCACCAGTATGCTGAACATGGGAAGTTTTGAGTCAAATCAACCATACCCAAAGACTGAGCAAGAGCTGTAAGGGCCTTGTAGTCTGAACCTTTTGATAAGTATTCAGTCGTATTCATATCTCCGGCCACGTAGAAATCATGAACACCAGTTGTGCGGATAAGTGTTTCTACAATTTTTTTGATCACTTGAAATTGCTTAAGTCTTTTAGCTGTAGAAGAAGAATCTGAACCTGATTTTAAGTGAACAGTGATTCCGAAAAATCTTTGATTAGTAGATTTTACTCTAAAAAGTGCAATTCCCGCTGGACGAGAGCCGGTATCACATCCGCCAGTTGATCCTGGCTCAGAGATAGAGAGGTCTTCACTGAAGCTTAACATCTCAACCACAGCTGTGTTGTATAAGAAGCCAACGTGCTGACCGTGTTCACCACCACAACGAGAAAACTGAGTGTCGTACCCAGGAAAAGTCTTGGCGGTAAAATTTTCGAATTCTTTTGTGTTGTTGATTTCTTCTAGGCTTAAAACATCAACTTTCAAGCTGTTGATGAGTTTTCCAAGTTCGGCCTTATTTGTGCGAATGTTGGCCCTTTGATCATAATCGAAGTTTCTGACGTTATAGGTGCCAATTGTGAGCGCCTGAGAATTCATAGAAAGGGAGAGAAGAAGAAAGCACAAAATGCGTTTCATGAGTCACCTTTGATATTAGCCTTGTTAATAACAAACATTAGCAAGGCTTATGAGTATTAGTGGCGACAAATTACCCGATTTAGGCCCAGAATGACAAGCAAAATGATTGTTTTTTCACGGTATATATGTAAATAGCGGTATGCGTCATAAGATTAATTTTTCGTCAGTTTCTTGACGTTGACATTGTTAGTCGATAATGGTTTTAAGTCTTTATTCAAACCCAAAGGGGGATTTATGGCCTTGAATAAAACTTTGTTAATCATACCATTACTTTTGATTCGCCTCAGCGCCCAGGCGCAATCCATTGATGTGAATAGCAGTAAATACCTTACAGTGGGTGAAGTTTCAGTTACCGAGGTGCCTGCGGTCTCCATTAAATCATCCCTTCCTCCTGCTTATCTTCGTGACCTTAATACCTATGGAAGCTTTACCGACTTTCCTAACTTTAATAATCCTGGAGATTCTAATGATCCCTCCAACCGCGCTGGCAAGGTGATCGCAAATGGTAGAGAACTAGTCGCTTTGGGCGAAGATATCTACAAATTAGTTATCAAAGGTAAGCCCACAAATACAACCAGCTACACTCCGATAAGTGTAGTTCCTAAAGTTGCCGGAGCTCCTGTTGATCCAATGGATATGGAAAATTTCAGAATGCCTATTAAGAAAACTTTCCGTGCGATTTTTAAAAATCTCTATCGCCAGGTGGTAGTTGAGTATCAATACTCAGTTATATTTGCATCTGGTGGATCATATGACGGAAGAGGTGCCTACATTACTGCAGCTCAAATTGTTCCAGAAAGAGTGAACACCATGTTCGGTTACGATTTTACTGCGACTATGAAACTGGGAGGAATTCAGAATTCTGGTTCAAAGCTCAGTCCAGTCGCAGGAGCAACACTCCTCATGGAGTACAGTGTGAATACGATACTTAAAGCTTCTACTTCTGTTGATACATTCTATATTACAGGAACAGGTGCTTTCAGACGCCTATAAGTAAGGGACAAATACTTTTCCATCGGGCTGATACTTAAAGAGATCTTTGAGTGTTAGCTTACAAGTTAGCCAATCGTTTTGAATCGAACATTTTTTGCAAACACCTTCGCCGTCGCATGATGAGGCGATGGTGATGCCTTGAAGTCTTAGCCATTTTAATAAATTCTGATCTAAATCCTGCTCTTCAACATTCAGTTTCTGGGTCTTTCCCGAAGCTCCACCTACAATGCGGATTATTTGCACAGATAGGCACCAGGATTTCTGTCGTCGATGATGAAGCGGTTCTGATCATTAAAGAAAGTGTAGGCCCAGATATTTCCTAATTTTTCTGCGTTGTAGATGGGCAGATTGAGCTTTAAAAGATTTTCAATTTGATCTTGGCGGCTGCGGGTAGATTCAATGATTAAGCGCACTGGTTCTGAGAGGAAGAGATGCCGAGAGTGGCGCAAGAGCTTATCTACTTCAAAAGCGGATTTACTCTTAGGAAGACCATAACGGATTAAATGAAACAAATGCTGACCTGGATCTCTGCTTTGATTGGAGAAGGTCCAAACTTTATTTTTATCATTCTCAATCACACATACCGCGGAACTTCTAACTTTCGACTCTCCTTTAAAGATAGGCAAACCTTTAAGAGAGATCAAGGTGGGAAGCTTCTGAGAAGATGAGGCCATGAATCCAGATTGATTGAGGGAGAGACCAAACAGGTTGGCCACTGGAATTACCCGGTCGATGAGGAATATTGAATTCTCGTAGAGATTAAAATCATAGTTACAGCTGCCTTGATTCCCGGCTTCAGTAACAAAGGGAGTGAGGGAAGTATTAATGATGGTTTTTTGTTTCTTTTCAACTTTTCGGTAGTGCCGCATGACTTCCGTAAATGAGAGTCTTGGTGTGGTTTCATTTTCTTTAAGAATCTCTGTTCCGCGGAAATAAAACCGTGCAAGTTCGGGATTGAGCTTGATGGCATCTTTATTAGTTACCAGAAAGTTTTCTAGGTCTTTTCCAATCTTGAGCTTCTCACCCATAGATGATTCTAGGAGGCGGGCATACTCTTCAAGAGAAGTGGTCTTCTTAAACTTCTTTAAGATCCATTGAATTCCATAGAGATATGGATATTGGTCTTCAGATTCTTCTGAGAAAAAATCAAAGTAAAAACTTTTACCCTCTCGGTGAAAAATGGCCTGTATGCGGGAAGTAGGTGAAGACTGGTCTGGACGAATGGAGAGTTGCAGAAGGCTCCAAAGTGCGAAGTGATCGAGGAAATCGAGCTTACGTCCAATTTGCTGAACCATTAAATGATAAACCCGCTGAGAGTCTTCATTGGTGCCGATCATCTGAAAAGATGCGGCCTGAGTGAGAGAACAATATGTATCTTTCTGCGGAACATTCCGGTGGTAATTTTCTTCATCTACTAGAGGCGTATCAATTTTCGCAATAAAAAAAGAACAACTAGAAGCAAAGATAAAAAGTAAAAACAGAATTCTATTCATCATCTTCATCCAAGATAATATCCGGCGAAGAATGAGCATGACTGAGTTTAAATTTTTCCTGAATATCTAGACCTTGATCAAGAAGTGCAGCTTTTTTATTCAGTGGCCGAAGTAAAACGATAATAAAAACTCCACCATTTTCATTTCCACCCACCGCTTCAGTATGAAATTCTACAATTTCAAAACCAGATTGAGAGATTCCTTGCATGATTTTGTCGAATTCTCGTTCCCGATACCCAGTTTTTCGATGAGGAGGGGCAGGAATGTAGTAGGTAAATGTCTGAAGCGGCAATTTAGTTTTGCTTGATCGGCCTAGTCTGCTACTCATCTCATTCGCTCCAGTAATCTAGATGTTTCCATGCTTTAATCCTCTTTGTGCCTCTATTGTAGGCATAAGAGGGGTGAATTGTTGAGTGGGTTCTACATATTCTTAAATAAGATCCCTTGGAAAAAGTTTCCTACTTATATTTTTCTTTGTCCTGAAAAAAGATTGGGTATAATGATTGTAAGATGTGACAGGATGTCACTCTCAAAGGCACGATGCCGAAAAGAAGGGAGCCAAGCAGGGGCTCCCTTTTTTCGTTTTACGGGTCTAAAATTGCTGATCTTTGGACTACAAATTCACTACATTTAGCTATTGGTTACACTTGTAAGATTTTTTTTTACCTTAAGAATCACTCCAGTCATTTTTTCATTCACTTCCAGAAGAGCATATCCTTCAATTTGTCTTGCTGAAGAGTGAGAAAGCATTGCTTGCGCTGTATCCAGTCCTGCTTCTTTTTTGGAGAAAGAACCCATGGAGTGGCGAAGGATATGTGTGCCGGAATAACCATTTAAACCGGCTTTTCTTAGTGCATCGTTAATCTCTTTTAAGATCATTTGATAGCGAAGCATTTTTCCTTTGAAGTAAAAGAAAAAGATGCAGCCCTTAGGTCGGTCGGTCTTTAACTCAAGCAGCATTTCACGAATATGACCTTTTTATTGGGATTGTTGGTCTTTGTTCCTTTAACGTGATGGGGCCTTCCTTTGATCCAAACTATGGTCTCACTGAGGTCAACTGTTCCGCGCCCAAAATCCACTGTCCGATTATTAAAAGCACTGGCTTCGCCAATTCTGGCCCCAAGAAGTCACAATTTAATTTTAAAAAAAAAACTTAAACTTCGATTGGTAATGGTTTTGATGGGCCTCGATGCCTCTATCTCTTTGTCATTTGATCCGTGATAAGAAATCAGCGACTTAAAATGGCTGCCTCAATAGACGAAGATATCAAGAGGTAAGGTTCACATCAAAATCATTTGTCTAAATTTCAGGTAAAGGAAAGCTATTGGATTCCGAATAGTGTGTATGAGATTTCATCTTATATTTGTGTTATTTCTGCTGCCGCTTAAAGTTTTATCTAATACTTGTGAAATTCACTTATCCCAAATCGAAAATTTAACTTCAGCAATAAATAATTGTACATCTGAAGAAAATCAACTTTTGACTAATGCGATTAAAAACCTGAAAAGCAGGCATACTGTTCTCAAAGAAGAAATAACAACCAAGCTCAGTCAGGGCAACCTAAGTAGCGGAATAAAAAGAAGAGTCCGCGACATATCGAAAACTATGGAGTGTATTTCTTCAGAAATTGATAAAGGTATTTTATACTTTTGCAATCCTAACGGATGCATACAAGGCCAATATGGACATATAGAAGGGCGTCTGGGAAGAAATCATCGTGATGAGTATATTCAGCCCCTAAGTAGATCTGTAAATATGTGTATGCAGAATCTAAGTTCAAACAATTTTAGGAGTAATTATTTTAAAATAATTGAAAGTACTCTTTATCACGAACTCTCACATCTTTGTGGGACTGTTGATTACCAGCTAGTGAATCAATTCGCAGAAAATCCTAGCAATGCTTTCACAGCACATACCCCAAATTGGCATAATAGTTCTCATCATTTTGGTGCATGGTATAGCTTAGGCTTCTATTTGCCAGGTGTTGATTATCCATTTTAGTTATGAATTTAGTCCAACAGAAGAATTCACAAAATAGCCTTTTGATCGGTGTCTGATCAGGAGGGCGCACTCTAAACCTCTACTCTTCGACCCAAGAATCGATCACAAGACCTAAGACTTCATAGCAAAACCCGGAATTTCCGGGTTTTGCGTTTTAAGGCGCAAATTTCGACTTAACTTCTAGGCGCTCCAGATAATCGAACCAAAAAAAAGGGGGCCAGGCCCCCTTTAAAAATTTATCTAAAGACTAAATAACTTCAGGAGTCGCTACAGGAGCAGACACTTCTACGGCAGGTTTCATAGTTGCTACTTTTTTCGTAGCTTGATTGGTTGCTAAGAGAGTTCGATAAGTTCAAACAAGTTTGTTTCAATATAATCAAAAAAACTCGATATTAAGACGGCCCTTTAGGGCTGACCTTTTATTTTAAGGGGGGAGACCCTAGATGCAGGCATGGATGGATATAGCTCTAATTCGGGCAATCCTTGCAAGGCTCGATTCATATCTAATAATTAAAGGAATAACTTAAAGTCGGCGCGAATTTTTTTTCAAGATCATCGTTGTAGCGATCTACGGCTTTCCCGGATTGATAATCGTTATAGAACGTAGACCCAATTGTTACTCCTCCCATATACCAGTAGAGAGGTGACATTTTCCCGTCACTGCCTTTTACAAATATACTGGCAAACCAAAGAGCAAAAAGAGACCACTGAACATTGTATCCCATTCGGGTGTCCTGGAGCATCTCATAGGATTTTGGAGAAACACTCTTCATCGTTTTTTTAAACTGCTTTGTTGGAAATGAGGTAAAATCACTTTCGCTTTCAAAATTCCCTCTATCAGGACTAATCCGAGATAAGCGAAAATCTTCAATTTCTTTTTTCGCTGCAGCTCCAGTCAATGAAAAATCCGGAGTCTTATGAACTTGCTTTGATGAGCAAGCCGAAATCAAAACCACTGCGCTTAAAAATATTAAGTTAAAACCAACTTTCATAAATTTCCTTTTAAAAGAGACCTCCATCATATGATAATCTTCAAACATGAGCCAATTCAAAATGGGTTTCAAGGCCATTCTACCTATCATTTCTGGGGTTATCTCCTTTGGTGCAGTCATGGGCTCGGCTAAGTAAGAGAGTTCGGTAACTTCAAGCAAGTTTGTTTCAAAATAATCAAAAAATTCGATATAAGACGGCCCTTTAGTGCTGACCTTTTACCTAATAGGGTGGAGTGTCTGACCTTGTATTTCAGGTATGGATTGATATAGCTCTAATTCGGGCTATCCTTAACAGAATTAAGGATCTTTTTGAGCTTATGTTCTTGGGTTGGAAACAAGATCTCACCAGAAAAGGAGATGTATTGTCCTTCTTCACATTGCTTGTAGTTCACCTGATAGTCAGCAAGGGCGTTGAAAGCGAAGCCTAGAAGGAATGCAATGAAAGTAGCACTTTTTAAAAAGTTCATATTGAAAGTTTAATTGAAATTATGTTTTGAGTGCAACCAATAGGTCAAAGCCGTTACTTTTTACAAACCCAATTTCAAATACTTTGCTTCTATGATATTCCTTCAAACAAAAAAGGAGTTCTTGTGAAAAAAGTTGTATTTTCTATTCTTTTGGTATCGGGTTCAGCACTGGCTAACTTAAACGATCATATAGATCCAGCACAAATTCGAAAACTGACCGTTAAATCATTAGGTCTCGGAGAAAGATTTTACGGTTCGATTAAAGGTGGAGAAAATATTATAAATGTACAGTGCCTCCCAGTTGGAGTAGGTATGCAGTATCAAATGGTTATGGCTAGAGAGATTCGTCCTTTGGATATTCAGTTCCCCATTCGTCCAGGAGAAGCTTTGCAAGTTGAAAACACTGTTTATATTTGTAACGAGAATGAGTAACTTGTATCCACCCCATACCATAAATGTGGAATGAGCCCTTGAGATCAGACAGCCTTGCCCCACAATTTCAATACAGGTCGGTCGGCTGGGTTAATTTTTAAAACTTCATCTTCAAACTCGCTTGGGGTCTTGTACCCCAGGCTTGAGTGAAGTCTCTTCTTGTTATAAACCTCATCGATAAATTTTGGCAAATTCAGAATCACATCTTTCATAGTTCTATAGCCTTTAAAATAGACCTCTTCCTTTTTTAAAGTCTTAAAGAAGGATTCGATTTAGTCGTTATCCTCAGGAGTCGCAAGTCTAGACATAGAGATTTGGAACTTGTGGTGGTTCAAAAACTCAATATAGTCGATGCAGCTGTACTTTACTCCACGATCTGAGTGATGAATAACCCCTTCGGGGGGGATTGTAGTTCTGAATCGCGATCTTTAAAGAGTCCATACAAAACTTATGACTTAGGTCTCTTGAGATGGCCCAGCCTACAATCTTTCTTGTGTAAACATCGATGATGGCGTTCTTAAGTAAGAGAGTTCGATAAGTTCAAACAAGTTTGTTTCAATATAATCAAAAAAACTCGATATAAGACGGCCCTTTAGGGCTGACCTTTTATTTTAAGGGGGGAGACCCTAGATGTAGGCATGGATGGATATAGCTCTAATTCGGGCTATCCTTAAAGGAAACCCTCATCATTAAGAATTGTCTATTAGTGAGGATGTCTCGCAGAAATATCATTGATATAAAAAAAGCCATCTTACGATGGACTTTTTTTTACATTATTGGTGATGAGCTGGTCCACTGTTGTTGCCTGAAGGGCGACTGCGACTTGAAGCTGGAGTATTTGATTTATCCCCGAGTGCGCGCTCACTGTTATCGCTTGAAGTATCTTTTTTATAAATGCCATCTGGACATTGGATTTTATCTGACTCTGAAGTTGGTTGGCACCCAATGATAGCTCCGTACATGTATGAAGGTACACCATTCATATAACCTATACTTGAGTCAAACTGCACGTTGCCAGTAGGCCCAAACAGCATTGGGATCTGTTGAGCCATACCATAAGCCCCCTGACCTTTTTGAGATTCTTCAGTCGCTGGAGCAACTGCACTCGAAGGATTACACTCATGCCCTTGCGAATCCACATATTCAGCCGTCGAATCTTTGTGATCTCCATTATTCAAAAAACAATCTCCAGCAATTGAATTAAAACTCACTACTGTCAGAGCTAGTAAAAGCACTTTCATAAAAATCCTTTGTTTCAGTCTCCGATCGGCTTACTCAACTCAGAACTTTAATGCGTCTAACTTTTTGACACCAGTAAATATCAATGTTGAAGTTGGGCGATTCTGTCGTGTTATCGGTTAAGCGATTATGTCCTATCCGGCTTTTAACTGCCTGATATTTTTCTTGTACTCTTTAACTTTAATGACTCTTCCCATGATATCAAAACTGATTTTTCCACCAAGATGGGTATTTATGTTCACCAATCTATGAGCATGATTAGTTTTTTCATCTACAAAGTACATACGTCCACCGTAACTAAATACCTGCCCTTCATTGATCTTTCTTTGCTCTTTTCTACAAAATATAAGTTCAAGATCACCGAACACATTTGGTAAATAAGCTTTTGTTGGATTTTCAGCTTCTACTTTAAACTGTTTATTGAACATGTGAATGTATGAATCTTTTAAGAACTTATTCGCATCTATAAAGTTTTTAATTCCCCTGAATGCAAGTTCACTTATTAAACGATCCTGGAGGGTTCTAAAAACTCTCTCTACTCGACCCTTGGCTTGAGGTGAGCTTGCAATAAATAATTTACAGTGGATCATCTCCAGGGCCCTAGCTATCTGCGAAGTCCAGTCTCTATCAACCTTGCCATATATCCCCGCTTGATCGAAGTAAAAAGCTTCTGGGATTCCATATTCATCTACAATCTCACGAATAATCTTCAAACCACCCATAGAGGTTTCTCCTTTGAAGAATTCAGCAGCAAGTATCTTCCCAGTGGCATCATCAATAGCAACAATCAGAGTTGAGGGTATTCCTCCAAACCAAAGGTGAGGACTACCGTCAAATTGAACCAACATCCCTTCTTGTGGAAGACGAGGACGAGGTGGATGCGTTGTCTTATAATTTCTACGACGATGTTTTGTTAATCCGTGCTTCTTTGCCCATTTTTCAAGAGTGGTTTTTTTAACAATTATGCCTTCATTTTCAAGAAGCATTTCTCTGAAGTGAGTTAAGTTGAAGCCTTGGTACTTAGTCTTTAGAAGTTGCATGATCTGCTGCTCAAAGGCTATTGGAAGCTTATTAGAGACAGACTTCCCATAATTACCATGAAGAACTCCAATGAAGTCCATGTCTCTAACTGCTTTTACGATCCTTTGGGCTTGGCGATAGCTTTTACTTATTAGTGGAGCGAAGTCTATTAATTTGAGCTCATTGTTAATGACTTTAAGGGCAAGGCGGTACTCTTTCATTTCACGCTGAGACATAATGATTCCATCCTTCATCCAGTTAACTCCTTAAAAATCCATTTTTTTAAGGAAAACATATTAACTAGAGATAGGACATAATCGCGTAACCGTACGAATAGGACAGAATCGTCTAACTTCTATACACCAGTAAATATCAATCTGACTCCAGATACGCGTGATTATTTGTTGGAATTAAAGGGCTTCACAAGCAAAATGCCTCCGCTACATTTAAATCAAGAGCTACCAAAGGGAGGAACTCATGAAAAAGCTATCGTGGTCAAAAGATTCTAAAAACGCACTTCTGCTTTCTTTCATGATCCTTCTCGCTACCGCTACAAACGCTTTTGCTTGTTCGGTTGGTGTGAACAACAACTTTCAGAAAAACCTTCTGATCGCTAAGTAAGAGAGTTCGATAAGTTCAAACAAGTTTGTTTCAATATAATCAAAAAAACTCGATATAAGACGGCCCTTTAGGGCTGACCTTTTATTTTTGAGGGGGGAGACCCTAGATGCAGGCATGGATGGATATAGCTCTAATTCAGGCTATCCTTAATCTTCTATGTTTCCGACTTCGGTGTCTGCGTGGACCGTGAAGGCCCACTCGCCATCCCAACCTGTCACCAACATCACATGTTGTCTAAAGATTGATCACGAACACGACCTTAAGCAGCTAATTTAACATTAAAGCTTCCGTATCGGTTAAAAACCTTAACGGGAGC
>CAMDDI010000032.1 GCA_945890905.1 Bacteriovorax stolpii | reverse complement strand
AAGCGGTAGAGGATTTCTGCAGAAATTAATCGGGCCTTCGGGGTGTTGATATATAGAAGCAAAAGGGCCAGGCCAAACTCGGTTATATCGAATTTAGGATACTCTGCTTTACGCCCTTCGGGCCCAGACACAAGTACCTGCTTTCAATGATATTTTTACGTAGCCCAAATTTGGGCTGCGTGGAAAGCTCAGATAAGCACTTCTTTATGGCCCGCAAAACGTGCTTATGCTCCATCTCAAATTTTTCAGCAATTCTTAGCGAGGTGGTTTCGTTTCAAATGGAACTTCAATTCTAAAGTCATCAGTCATATTTTTCTCCCGTATTAAGAACGCGAGAAAGTAGTCTTTAAAGAATACCTCTGACAGCTGAGACTTAAGAGCTTGAGGAAGTAGTTCTGCAATGAAATAGACGCTAAACTACATGGGACCGCTCTGAATTTCATAAGTCACTAGCATGACGATCATAATCACAAGCGGGACAATACTCGCAAAAATAATTCGTGGATGTTTGAAATGTTGCTTATTCATAAAATCCTCCTGACCCTATTTTAGCAAGCTGAGCAGAGTTTCTGACTCAAGATTGCCTTGTGAATACTCAAGAGAAGCACTTAGCACTGAGGCTTAATGAGAATACCCCCACTAAGGTAGTGTTTCAGGTGCAGGATTCTGATGATGCCAAATAGTTTTGTACGTTCTAGGGACGAAGAAGGTGGGAAATCAGGGTCAGCACGGGTTTTTATCGTAAGACAAAGAAATTCCATTCAGTTTAGACCGTATTCCCGGAGAAGATCGGCGTCGTAACCTAAATCCATAGGCCGTCTATAGCTGAATTCTTAGGGGAATTGAAAATAGTCATGACGAAATTACATGCTTTTAATTCTTATGGTGACAGCAATAACGCCACGAGTTAATGTGCACCATCTTTCCAAGGAGTTTTTATGAAAAGCATCATGATGATAATTTTAACAGTCACCCTCATGAGTTCATCGGCCATGGCCTGTGATATGCCTAATGAGACATATGTCAGTATTGTTACGAGACTCATGACTGAAAAAGGGATCAACGAAGAATCCATCAAGGTTTCGAACGTTGATTATCAAGGCGCCCTCTTGTTTTCAATTCCCATGATTGTGGCCGACCTGGTAACTCAAGGAGAATCATGTGCATTTAAAAGCTCTCTTCGAGGCGTCCATATCTGGGCCAACGTTGAGTACGTACAGGATAATGAAATTTGTACGGCTAAATTTTATAAACCGGACTGGGCAGAGAAAAAAATCTATCTCAAAGATGTCGACTGCAAATAACTAGTCATCGATGAGTTTTCAGAACATTAAGACAAAGATTTACTGAGGGCTGGAGAAATCTGGCCCTTTTGCATATTTAGGCCAATGATATCGACCCAATTGGCTCATTGAAACCATTAGAAGCAAAAATAAAAAATGAATAAATTTCAGACTCTATATTCAATGTGCTTAGTATTCTCATAAAAGATCTCAACAAATAAACAGGAGGCATGATGAAACTTACTATAACTTTCTTAGCATTAACTTTAGGAACTTCAGCTTTTGCTAAGAGCTTAGCTTGCAAAGGAACGGATACAATAAATACAAATAACTGGGTGACATTTTTAGATGTCAAATTACCAATCCAAAATGATGAGAATGGTGAGTATTCTGATAGTAAACTTGTAGATTACAAAAACCATAGAGTTAATGTCGCTTATTTTAAGGGGGCCATCATTGTCCAAGCATGGGGACCTAATGGGACGTCTTTTTTAAATGTTGGACAGAGATTTTCATCATCTTCATTTAGAACTTCAGAAGCGTTGTTAGAAATTAATTGTCGAATTATTGACTAGTCTGAAATACCTCTACTAGTCTTCGAAACTAAAAATGATCACATGACCTAAGACTTTATACTAAACCCCGAATTTCGGGGTTTAGTATTTTAAAGGCTAATTATTTCTATCCAACCAGAACATTTCAACCATTCGTTTTCAATCTGAGTAGCATACCAACATCATATTAAAGAAAATCCATGGATTACCGATTAGATACGTATGAACCCGAGGTTTATCGTATTCGCAATGTTGTCCCTCGTCACATATGCAAAAGCTTATTCTGAGTGCTCTATTTCTCAAGTAGAAATTGATTTTGCTTCAGCAATGAATAAATTAACATCCAATCCTTTCTGGGGAAAATATCCAAGTGATACAACTTTTGCCGTTGATGACTTAGATACGTCGTCACCTGGCTACTACACTGTTCCAAATGAACAAGAAGGGCAAAGATTGGTTGGGCTGAATCTCGCAGAAATCTGCAATGGGCAACCTACACTGGTGAGATTTATACCTTCAACAGAAGCGCTGACTCCAGATTTCTATTCGGGCTGCTCCAGTGAGTCTAATGAAGAAGGATGTAGAGGAGTTGTAAAAAACTACTACGCTAAAACGAAAAAGAATATCGGCTTAGAAATTATTGATCGGAAAAGAACTTCGAGAATTTTTTCCTCATTCAATTTTAAAAATACTCTGAATGAAGTTCAACTCGCAATAAATACTTCCTCGCATGAAATGTTTCATGAGTATCAAATTGTCTCTACTGGATTTACGGATAAGCTTCCAATCCAACATCAAGATTATAATGATAGCTACGATGAGTGCTTAACCTCACCGAACTGGGCAAATCAATATAAAAAAGAAAGAAAATGGTGGCAAAATAAATTGCCAGAGCTTTTAAGCAAAGATACCAATCGTGAAAGATTAATTGCAATGGCCATTGAATTCACCGGAAACATTAGACAAACAAATGCATCTAACGAATTATGCAATAAAGCTCTAAGTTCATTTGAACTGCATGAAGGTATAGCACATTTCATAGGAAATATTGCTTTGTTAAGATCTGAAGTCATCACTGCTGAAAAACTTGCTGAATACGATTCACAATTTTTTGATCTATCCCCTGATCTACATAGTGTCGGATATGTTTACGGCTCAGGTGGGGCGGTATCAATGCTTTGTGAACGATTAATGGGATCAGGTTGGCATCAAGCCGCGGAAGCGGGGAAGTCTCCTTATGATATTCTAAAAGAATACCTTTCCAAATCTGAAAACGATTAGTTGTTCAGATGATCATGAAATTCTCAACATCCTTTCAATACTAAAACTCTAACAGGCCCTTTTAAAATTAGTAGTAGTTCGAAAGCGAGGATCATGTTCAATAATTTGATCCCTAGTCAGATGGAAATCAATCCAACCGAGGCCAGTCTCCGATTTGGGAATCTAAAGAGAAGCAATTTCAATCACGTAGCAATTTTGTCATAACGTACCTGACAAGGTTTCAACTTTTTGATACGTATCTTTAACTTTTCAATAAGCAGAACAAAGTGAGAATTACCATGAGTAAAGTATTACTAACATTTTCTTTCTTACTTGTTACAGAGCTTACTTTCGCCGCTTCTAAAATCGTGGGTGGGACTGATGTTCCTTCAAACAGTCCATTTTCAAAATCTGTGGTTGCATTGCTAAGCGAGTATCAAAGTGACTTGAAAGTGACTTGCACAGGAACCCTTGTTTCTCCACGTGTTGTAATCACCGCAGCTCATTGTCTTCGTAGTATTATTTCTCCGAATATTTTTGTTTCCATGGGTAATAATCCACTTACGAATAATGAGAAAGTAAGGGTATCCGACTTGTTGTATTTCGACCCTCAGTTCTGGGGTACAATGGATTCGTTTAATGACATTGCAGTCCTTCTCATTGAAAAAGAGTTTAACTCATACGAAGTTGCTGAAATTTCATCACAAGACGCACTTAAAATTAATCAACCTGTTATTCAGCTTGGGTATGGCCTCCAATCCTTTGACCCCTCTGAAAATGATACTCAGTATCCGAGGTATGGAAAACTTCAGGCCCTCATCGGATACAGTATTGTTCAGGAAATTTCTGAGCAAAAAATTGTTACGACATGTGATAAAGATCATGGGGTAATGGGCGGAGATTCAGGGGGACCTCTTCTAACACAAAAAGGAAGCAGACTTTCTTTGCATGGTGTTTTAAGTCAAGGTGGTCCAGCATTTGGAGACAGTGGTGAGTCTCAAAGGGCTTACTATACCTCTCCTTACTATTTTATTAGTTGGATAAACTCAACATTGCCCACAGAATTTCAAATTAAATCCCCATATGATCTTCATGATCAATTTCCAACATCATTAATCAAGCTAGTATCATTCAAGGATTTTCCTGAGTTCAACAGAAGTCAGTGTCGCAACTTCAGGAAGGGATGGGAAATAGATGACGAACAAATTTGCTGGCCCGCTACAAAAGCGAGTTGCATATTATTTGAACAAACGGAAGTTCCCGGCGAAGTCTTTTGGAGTGATCAGTATAGCAAGTGTGAACTAAGACCCTAAACCTCTAGTCTCAACCAAAGTGCTGGTCATAAATCGGTTCACCCCATCTTCTTTCGATAATGTCCTTCAATCGCTCCGATTTGATTTTCACTCATATCAGACAAATAGTTTTTGAGAATAAAAAAGCGGTAGAGGATTTCTGCAGAAATTAATCGGGCCTTCGGGGTGTTGATATATAGAAGCAAAAGGGCCAGGCCAAACTCAGTTATATCGTATTTAAGATTTTGCCGTTCTTTACCTTTAGCCCCACCTAAGCATACGTTTTCTATGATGTTTTTGTTCAGCCCAAATTTGGGCTCAACAGAAAGTTCATCTATGCATTTCTTGATAGCCCGCAAAACGTGCTTATGCTCCATCTGAAATTTGTCAGCAATCCTTAGGGAGTCCGTCACTGGACCAAATGGTGTATCCCGTACCCAGTCATCACCCATCACGTGATTGTTAACAAGATCTTTCAAGCGAGGTGGTTTCGTTTCAAATGGAACTTCAATTCTAAAGTCATCAGTCATATTTTTCTCCCGTATTAAGAACGAGAGAAAATAGTCTTTAGAGAATACCTCTTAAAGCTGAGAAACTACATTGGCCCGTTCTGAATTTCATAGGTCACAAGCATCACAATCATAATCATAATGATAAATGGCACGACACCCGCGAAGATGAGTCTTGGGTGTTTGAAGTGTTGTTGGTTCATAAAATCCTCCGTTGAATTATTTTATCAACTCGGCAGATCTATGTGGCTTAAGAATGTCTTGTGAAAGATAGAGAAAACAATTTTGCGACCAAAAAAAAGCCCCCATTTCTGGGGGCTTAGGGATTAGATCAGATTTTCAGGATTCATAGTCTCAAGGTGATGCTTCACCGAGGCCAGGAATTTACTTCCCAACTCTCCATCAATCAAGCGGTGATCGTAAGTGTGAGTTCCGTACATCATGCTTCTGATAGCAATAGCATCGTCTTCAGTCACCATCACGCGTTTCTTAATCACACCGGTACAGAAAATCCCAACCTGAGGTTGAAGAATAACTGGAGTGGCGATCAAAGTACCGAATGATCCATTGTTAGTGAAAGTATAAGTTCCACCAGTTAAATCATCCATGGTGAGTTTTTTAGTCTTCGCTTTGTTGGCCAAGATATCAAGCTGACGAGCAATTCCAGTGAGGTTTAAATCCCCTGCATTTTTGATCACAGGAACAACTAAACCATTCGGAGTTGCTACAGCACAACCTAAATGAATATCTTTTTTGATGACGATGTTATCACCTTCAATAGAAGCATTCACCAGTGGATGCTCTTTCAAAGCTTGAACAATAGCGTAGAGAACAAAGTGTGAGTAAGTAAGATTAATTCCTTCACGCTTTTTATATTCGTTTTTAATTTTCTCACGAGACTTCACGAGGTTTGTCATATCGATTTCATCGATTGAGTTTACGTGCGGAGAAGTTTGTTTTGAGATCACCATGTTTTTGGCGATGGCCTTTCTCATATTATCCATGACCACGATTTCCACGCGATCAGATCCTCGAGTTTGGGCCACACCAGTTGGTGCTGAAGTTCCGGCAGGAGCAGCTTTCGTAGGAGCTCCACCTTTACCGCGAGAAGCGATATAAGTTTCAAGGTCTGCTTTATTCACACGTCCAGCAGCACCAGAGCCTTTAATATTTTTAAGTTCAGAGAGTGCCACACCAGCTTCTTTGGCCATGGCCTTAACAAGTGGAGTGTAGAAGCGGAATCCAGATTCATCTTCTTCCACAACTGGAACAGCTTGAACAGCAGGAGTTGAAGTAGCAGCAGCTGGCGCCGCGGGAGCCGCAGTGGCCGGAGCAGCTTTAGCTGCCGGAGCGGCCTTAGCTTCAACAGCAGCATTCATATCATCTTCGATAATAGCAATAGGTTTTCCCACATCTACAGTCGCACCTTCAGGGTAAAGAAGTTCAACAATCTTTCCTTGAATGGGACTTGGAATTTCTGACTCTACTTTATCAGTTGAGATCTCGAGCAGAATCGCATCCAGTTCAATCACTTCCCCAGCAGCTTTGTGCCACTTTGTGATGGTCCCTGTCGTGATGGACTCTCCCATCTGAGGCATGACAACTTCAATCTTGGCCATATCAATCTCCCTTAAAAAAATCTTATAAGTTTAGTGCGCGACCTTTCGCCGCCAGAACCGCTTCTCCCAGGAATTCTCCAAGAGTTGGATGCGGATGAATAGTAGCGAAAATTTCTTCATCGATCCCTTCCATGGTGCGGAAGAGAACGTATTCGTGAATCAGTTCAGTAGCTTGAGTTCCTACGATGTGAGCCCCAAGCAACTCACCATATTTGCCGGTAAGAACTTTTATGAAGCCATCTTTTTCATTGGATGCAATGGCTTTTCCGTTGGCCATAAAAGGAGCTTTACCAACTTTGTACTCGATACCTTTTTCTTTCAGTGCACGCTCTGTGAATCCCACTGAAGCCACCTGAGGCTGACAGTAAGTGCATCCAGCGATATTCATTTTATCAATGGCGTGAGGGTGAAGACCTGCTAGATGTTCAGCGGCAGTCACTCCTTCGTGAGAAGCCGCGTGGGCCAGAAGTGGAGGGCCAGCAACGTCTCCAATGGCGTAGACACCTTTCTGTGTGGTCTCGTACATATCAGTGACTTTGATAAAGCCTTTCTCCGTTTGAACTCCCGCTTTATCCAGACCAAAGCCTTCAATATTTCCGGTCATCCCGACTGCGATAAGACCCATTTCAAAATTATACTCAACAGTCTTGCCTGCTTCTTTCACGGTGAAAGTTACATCTTTACCGTTATTTTTAGCCGTCACACCTTCGATCCCAAGATTCATCTTGATGCCGTATTTTTTGTAATGCTTCTCTACTTCTTTTGAAACTTCAGTGTCTTCAATAGGAAGAAGGTTGGGCTGCATTTCAAAAATATGAACGTCCACTCCGAAAGCATTCCAGAAATAAGCGAACTCCATTCCGATGGCACCGGCACCGATGATTCCCATAGTTTTTGGAAGTTTATCAATTTTTAAAGCTTCCCACGCACCGATGAGACGTTTGTTGTCGTGCTCAAGCCCTGGGAAAGTTTTGTAGTGAGCGCCAGTAGCAATAATAATATTGGTGGCCGTTACTTCTTCTTTTTTTCCATCAGTCAAAGTAACTTCCAAAGTTTTAGCAGCTTTGAATACACCTTTTCCGCTAATGACTTCGATTTTATTTTTCTTCATCAAAAACGCGATGCCCTTGGACATATTTTCAGCAATATCACTCGCGCGCTTCACTGCCACAGTTGCATCTAAACTTTTAAGATCAACGTTGATGCCTAAACTTTTAAGGTCAGCGACTTCATGAATTGAGTGAGCAGATTTTAAAAGGGCCTTTGTAGGAATGCATCCGCGGTTTAAGCACACGCCACCAAGTTTATCGGCTTCAATGATCGCAACTTTCTTTCCTAATTGAGAGGCACGAATAGCGGCCACGTAGCCACCGGGACCAGCACCTAAAACAACAACATCAAATGTTTTGGCCATGAGGAGAATTCCTTTTGTCTTAAAGAACTTTAAATGTCTTGAAATATTGAGCTTTGCGCCCCGCACTTGTCAATGAAACCAACTTGCTTTTCCCTGGTAAAAGACTCTCAAAAAAGCTATAAGACACTCTATGTCAAGAAGCCAAACAGCCTTGCACCTCACCCCCGATGAAGTGAGCTCGCTCCTGACCCTTTTTCCCAAGGGTCTAGTGGCCGTTGATTTGGAAACCACGGGCCTCTCCCCTTTAGTGGATAAAATTATTGAAATTGCTGCGGTCAAAATTGAAGCTTCAGGTGCAGTTTCTAGCTACCATCAGCTAATAAATCCTTTGATCGATATTCCAGAGTTTACCATTCAGTTCCATGGTCTCAACAATAGTGACCTGCTTCTTGCTCCCACCATTAAAAAACCTTTGAAAGATTTTTGGGAATTTGTGGGAAGGCACGCAATGATCGCTCATAACTCAACTTTTGATCTAGGCTACTTAATAAAATCCAGCCATGATTTTCAAATTGAATTTCCTCCACTAGATGTTTTTGATAGCTGCCGTTATGCCCGGGCCCTCTATAAGGGGACCGAGCTTTCTCCGAAGAATTTTAAGCTCTCTACTTTGAGTGAGCACTTTGGAGTTCCACTGCAACATCATGTGGCCATTGAAGACACTTATGCGTGCTTAAAAATTACGGCGGCCTGCTCGAAAGCCGAAGCTGATCACAAGAAGGCCATGGAGAAGAGTTTTGTTTTTAGACTCTCAAGCTTTGATCGAAATGATTGCTTTAATTATTCAACCCGCTTGAATGGTTTAAAAGATATGGTTCAAAATAAAGATTTAGTGGTCCTCGATTATCGGGGAGGAAGTGCTATCGGCTCCCGCCGTCCGGTGCGACCTATTGGACTTATGCCTCTGCCAAAGGGGCCCGTACTTTTTGCTGAGTGCTTGCTCACGGGCATGAATAAATCGTTCTTACTCAAAAAAATAAAATCCTACTCGCTGCTTGAAGCATGCTATTGGAAGGGAGCTCACGGGTGATAAAAAAATTTGTGAATAAAGAAAATTTGGGCCAGCGCTCTCTTCAGCTCTTTATTTTTGTGGCCCATTTAGTATTACTTCGCTGGATTATTTACACTCTGATGGAAGGCGGAGTGCTGCCTTTTAAAACTTTGCTTTATCACTTCTTAGGAATTTCTGCTTACGGCGCTATTTTGATCCGCTCGTGTGCTTACATTTATAAACGTCAGTATGAAAAAGAATTAGAAAAGAATGCAGCCAGCAAATTGGACCAGTGAGTTTTCTCGCGCGTACAAATCCGTTGATGAACTTTACGCCTTCTTAGGATGGGATCTCTCTGCTGACATTAAAAAGGTAGCGGCGACTTACCCCTTATTTGTACCAAGACGCTTGGCCTCTAAAATAAAAGCTCAAGGTCCTGAAGGAGTCTTGGCCCGAGAATTTCTTCCTCACCATTTAGAGATGAGAGCTGATCTTTTAGCCCTAGGATTGGAAGATCCCATCGGTGATAAAGAATTTCATAAAGCTCCTCAGCTGATTCACCGCTACCCATCTCGGGCCTTGTTTACAGGTACCAATGTGTGTCCAGTTCACTGCCGCTACTGCTTTAGGAAAAATGAGCTCAATCAGAAAGATGAAATCTTTGCTCCCGAGTTTGAGCTCACTCTCAAATATTTAAAAGAGCATCCAGAAATTTCAGAAATTATTTTCACTGGTGGAGATCCCTTCACACTCTCTAACGAGAAATTAGATTTTTACTTAACTGCCTTTGCCAAAATTTCCACCATCAAAGATATCCGTTTTCATACCCGCTACCCGGTGATTTTGCCGGAGAGAATTGATTCTGGACTGCTTAAAGTACTTCGTGAATCGGCTAAAAATTTTAGAACTGTGAGTGTAGGAATACATTCCAATCACGTCTCCGAATTTGATGAGGAAGCCAAAGCTGCTATCGGGGCACTAAAAACTTTGCCTATCCAGCTTCTATCTCAGAGCGTTTTACTTAAAGGGATCAACAACAATTTAGAAACCTTGATTGAGCTCATGACTCTTTTTTTAGACTTAGGCATTCGTCCTTACTACCTCCATCATCCGGACCGTGTGCGAGGGGGAATGCATTTTTATGCACCGCTCACAGAGGGGAGAAAGCTTTACGCGGCCTTAAGACAAAATCTTCCCGGCTGGGCCATACCCCATTACGTCATCGATCTACCTGGTGGGCATGGAAAGATCTCGGCCTTCAATCCAGAATCTCAAGATTACTCGGGGCAATTCCTATCCCAAAACGGGGCCTCAATTTTAGTCCCTGAACCCAATATTTCCCTCTAAAAATCCCTTTGCCATCCTCAGAGTCATGCTAAAATTTGACTATGAGCCAGACCATTCTAATTGAAACAAACGAAGACCTAAAAAAGATCTTTTCTTTAAACCTCAATACCTTTGTGGGCACGGATGTGATTTTGCGCCAGAGTGCAGATGACTGCGTGGCCCTGCTTCGCATTCTTCCCCAGATTGCTCTGATCATCACCAAAGCTCAAGTGGCCGGTGATACCACAGCTTTAAAAATTCATCACTTTTTAAAAAATGAATCCTTAAGTATTCCTATGATCGTTTTAGGTAACTGTCCGGAAATTTCTTCGGAAGTTCTCTGCCTGCAAGAACCTGTGAGCTGGGAGACACTCATTAAGCAGGCCGCTCAACACTTAGGTGTTACTGTTCAAGATGCTATCAATAAAATTAAACCCGACTACCTTCCCGTGGGAGTTCATTACTTCTACGATATTCAGAAAACTCCCTGTGACGTTTACATTCGTATCAAGAAAGGTCCTAACGAGTATCAATTCGTAAAACGAATCAACTCAAAAGATGTTTTCGATAAAGACGTGATTCAAAAATATGAAGATCAAGGGCTGAAAGAATTTTATATTCCCAAAGACTACATCCAGTATTTCACCACCTTTGTGACCAGCAATCTTATCGAGCGACTGGAGCGGGAAGATTTAACTCTAGAAGAGAGAATTCTCACTACTGCTAACGGGCATGAGATTGTGCGTGAATCCATTCAAACCATGGGCTTTGAAGATTCAACGGTGCAATTGGCCGATGCTTCTATTACTTCCATGGTGAAATCCATTAAGAACTCGCCGCAAATTTCAGAGCTCTTAAAATTTCTATTCTCCAATAAAGTCGCCTATGCTTATCAGCACTGTCATATGCTGGCCTTGATGAGTCACTACGTCCTCTCTAAGCAGAGTTGGTATAAGGCCGATCACTTAGAAATTTTAAGTTTTGTTTCATTTTTCTCAGACGTGACTTTGAAATCAAATCTTCAGATGCAAATTTCAAGCATGAGAGAGCTGGCCGAATCCAATCTTAACGATGCTGAACGAACGGCCGTTATGAACCACGCCAAGGACGCCGTAGACCTTGTTTCTCAGCATCCGGATGTGGATGACTATATCAAGACAGTCCTTATCCAGTCCCATGGTAAACTCAACGGCATTGGCTTTGAGGAGGATCCTTCCGAAGAGCTCCATCCCCTCTCTAAGGTCTTCATCATTTCTGATACCTTTGTGAAAATCCTGCTTAATCCGGCCAAGCCATCCACGAAAAAAGATATTCTTCCGATCCTCTACGCCCGTTTCACCCAGCCAAGTTATCAAAAGATCATCAAGGCCCTGGAACAAAAATTCGAATAATTCTTGTAAGTTGGCGTTGACAAGAAAACTCAGCCTGAATATGATGGTGCTCACGTTTTAACGCGGTTGTAGCTCAGTTGGTAGAGCGTCTGCTTGCCATGCAGAAGGTCGTCAGTTCGAATCTGATCAGCCGCTCCATTATTTAATGGATGCATTTCCCCAATACAATTTACCAAATAAAAAAGCCTCCGAAATGGAGGCTTTTTTATTTTCTTTGAGTTTTGTGATCTCTAAAGGAGAACACTATTTAGTTGATAGCATTAAACTAGCTATTGAACAGATCCTACCAGTATCTTAAGATATCCTAAAACACACCGACGATACCGTCCAATCCTAATGAGAACGCTACGCGACTACTCGTGGTCGATGAGCGTCGAGCCTAGAAGCCGCCAAAAGTATTATAATAAAAAAGACTTCACGCTTTAACAGAGCAATTCGAAGGGAACAAATGAGCGCGAAAAATACAATTGTCATCATTGAAGATGAAAAAGAGCTTATTGAAGTATTAGGTCATTTGCTGGGAAAGGAAGGATTTGAAGTCCGACCCTATTCTACTGCAGAAGATTTTATTTCTGATCGCGACCGCCCTTTGAACTGTATTTATTTGATCGACTGGAATCTACCAGGAATTCAAGGGATCGATATCGTAAAAATGATTCGTCGATCAGATAAGCACTCACCTCTCTTTATGATTTCAGCGTACATTCGCCCTGAGGAAATTATCCGGGGTCTGCAGGCAGGAGCAGACGATTATATTCTTAAACCATTTAACAAAGATGAATTATTGCTTCGATTGAAAAATGCTCAAGCCAAAGCATCACATATGCAGAGGAGCATGATCGATTCAGGATTTAAAATACTTCCCGAAGCTCACTGTATTGTTATTGATGGTAAGATATTTAGTTTTACTGTCAGAGAATTCCTGATCTTTAACTATCTTTATTCCAACAGGAACAAAGAGGTCAATCGCTCTGAACTCATAGCTCTTTTCGATAAAGACGAAAAAATTCAAAACCGCAACATTGATGTTCATATCTTCTCGATACGAAAAAAAATTGCGATGAATAAGCATAACTTAGAAATCGTAAGTGTCTGGGGTAAGGGTTACATGCTGACATGCAAATAGAATATCTTAATTAGTACCCATTTATTAAGTTTAAATTAATTTAAGAATAAAAACAGACCGTCTTTCCTTCCAGAGATTTTTCTGACAATACACTCTTGACCCACATATCGCTCAAGTTCCGTTGTACAATCTCGATAAAACAAAAATCCTTCTCAACATGGACGAACATGGAACCTCAGAAAAAGATACTGATTGCTGATGACGACACTGAAATTGTTGAGATTTTAAAAAATTTCGTGGAAAAAAATTTTCCAACCCTTGTTATTTCTACAGCGTTGGATGGCATTCAGGTTATGCAATATCTTGAAAAAGTAGAATTCTATATTATTTTTCTGGATTTAAATTTACCCAAGTTCGATGGCCGTAAAGTTGTCAAATAAATCAACTTCCTTAATAAAAAAAATCGACCTCGAAATATATTCATTATGTCAGGTGGAGACATGACCATGAATGATGTTCAACTGATCGGGGAAAAAAGGAGCATCTTTTATTTCGGCAAGCCTTTCAATCTGGAGAAACTAAAAAATCAAGTTTCTCTAGTACTGAATCCCCCCAAGGCGGCGCCGGACAAACCTAACCTTGAAGTTAAATTCATGAATCCTTTTATTGATTCAACAATCAATGTATTGAGAATCACCACAGGAACAGAGGCCATAAAAGAAGAAATAAACGTGTCAAAGGGCGAATCTTTTAAAGGGGATATTTCTGCTTTTTATCCCATCCACAGTCCAGTATTCGAAGGATTCTTTTGTCTCTCATTCCCGAAAGAAACTTACCTCAAAGTGATGTCTAAGCTGCTTTATACCGAATTTGATGAGATAAATGATGAGAACCGGGATGGCGTTGCAGAACTATGTAATCAGATCTTTGGCAATGCGAAGGCATTTTTCAACGACAAACTTAAAACGCAAATACAAATGTCGACTCCGTCGATAACAGTTGGTGAAAAACACAGCATTAGTAGTGTATTTAAAGCACCTCGAATCGTTGTTAAGTTTTCTACAGATTGCGGACATTTTTTCGTTGAAGTTTCATTTCAGAAAGTTGGATAAGAAAAAATGCATCTGCAATTAATATCTTAATTGCAGATGATGAAGAAGATATCCGGGATATTCTGAGTTTTTTACTGGAATCTTCAAACATATGAACGATCCACTACGCAAACGATGGAAACGAGGCCATCAATCAGCTAAATAATCACGAGATTCATCTCATATTTTGTGATTGCAATATGCCACACAAGAATGGTGGTGAAGTTTACAAGCATCTCAGACTTAACAACCATGCATGAAGAGTTCCAGGAACGGAGTTGCTTTTTTGGACATATCAAACATCCAGGTCGCAACTTTTATCCCGTTTGTTGAAGAGCAATTCAAAGTATCCCTGGAGATTTGCAAGACAGACCAATCCCTTACTTTATGAATGAAGTCATATCTTACGAAACATTCATTTTTACTTGCTGCAGCGAATCTGGCCTAGGCCACCTATTTATCTTTTCGCAAAATATCGTTGACTGCATTATGGAAATCCATGACGAAGGCCCCTTTGATTTGAATGAGGTTTACGCTAAAATAGAGGGAATTTCTAAGAAACCTGCCAAATTTAAACAATATTTTTACTCTTTAAAGAATCGGTTTTTTGAGTAATTCCAAAAGGATTATTATGACTAAAGAGGATCACGTATTTCTCCACGACCTGACAAACAAACTAGCAAAGATTGATGGCTTCACCGGGATGCTTAAACGTGATCTAAGTGAGAGTAATGATAGAATCGTGAAAATAGAAAAAGCGACTCAAGAGGCAATTTTGCTTGTTCAAAACTATCGTGAACTTCTCGAAGCTATCGAATCTCAAGAAAATCAAAAAAAAGAAATCTGAGATGTCGATCCTCGGCTCAAAGTATGAATGTACAATATGTAAATTTATTTATGACCCGGAAGATTAGCAGTTCCCTCTTTGCAAAGTTGGAGTTAGCGCGTTCCATGTGTTAGAAAAATACTTTCCTTATATCGCAGCATCACACTTCAAAATCCTCATGGGTATTTAAATCAATCATAATGTTTCAATTTGTATAGACCGATAGGTCAATATGGTTATGAAAATTGGTGATGACACTTTATTTGATTTAATTGGCGGCCGCCCTACCCTGGATAAGGTTCATAAGATCTTTTACGACAAGATTTATAAGCACCCATGGATTGGGCAGTACTTTCACGGCATTCAACAGGAAATCATCGAAATTCAGCAGAGTGATTTCATGTCTCAGGCCATGGGAGGACCGGCTATTTACCTGGGAAAACTGCCAATCCCGGCACATCGGCATATGTTTATTTCGGAAGATCTTTTTGAACTTCGTACTCAATTTCTCAAGGAGGCTTTTCACGAAGCTGGGGTGAGTGAGCAAAATCAACAACATTGGCTTAAAATAGACCAGGCCTTTAAGAAAGGTATAGTTAAGAACTCAGTTTCTGAATGCTCTCTTCGCTTTAATACCGACGAAATTATCAATGTCCCAAATCCCATTAAGCACTCCGCCTAATAATCAATTCGTTCTTAATACTGTTTCCTGGCAAATTACCGATAGGTAATTTACCAAAGTGAGGACCAACCATGAGTAAAAATATTTTCGATTCTGTGTGGGACAATGCCAGTACGGGTGAAAAAGAGCGTCTGTTGTTAGCAGAGATGAACGGGCTTGTTCCAGTGGTTGTCTATGTCGATGATGATGGTGATGCTTTGGAGATATTTAAACAAAATGCAAAGACACTTGGACTCGAAGCATTTACTTCAACCGATACAGAGAGCAGCTTAAAATTCATATCGAAGAATAAATCGCGCATTCTCTTTATTGTCTCAGATTTTAAAATGCCAGTAATGGATGGGTTTGAGTTTCGATCACAAGTTCTCACTGTCGCACCAGAAATTCCATTCGCTATTCTCTCCGGCTTTGTAAACCGCGAAATGGCACTCAAGGGCCTTGAACATAAAATCTGTGGCTTTTTGGAAAAGCCCTTCAAAGTTAGTGATCTTGAGTCCTTCATAAAAAAAGAAGGTGAAGCGCGCGCTCAAACTCTGAAAGAAGAGTATGACATGCTAAAAGGCTTCACTGATGATGCAACAAACCTTTTAGAAAACATTGAAGACTCATGCTTAGAGCTTGAGAATAATCCTCACAATACAGATGCGATTGCACGCATCTTTGGGATGGTTCATACGATCAAAGGTTCATCAGGTTTTTTTGAACCTCGCAATCTTCATAACTATTCCCATGCATTTGAAGATCTTCTAAAAGACGTTCAGAACGGATCCCGCCCTGTTACGGCCGGTATTGTATCAGTCTTTCTTAAAGGCAATGACTTCCTGAAAGTATTTGTTGAAGAATTCAAGACCGGCAATCACGGAGTTCATGACATTCCCGAGATGATTAAAATCTTCAAGGATATACCCGTTGAGAACACTGAGGTAACTGAACACAAGACAGCACAGAGCGATCATGGGAATGAAGTCGTGGCGGGTGCAAAAGAGCACAAAGCTTCAGAACTCAGAGTTTCAATGACTCTACTCAATGAGTTCATGCAGACTTCCGGAGAAATGACAGTTATCCGAAACATGATTAACAAGACTGTAAAAAGTCTTGAAAAACAATATCAAGGAGACAAAGAGATTGGATTGTTGGGTGAACTCCTTGATGAAATGCACAAGATCAATAGTGACGTGCAAAGTAAGATTACTGACATTCGAAGGGTTCCGGTGAACTCTCTGGTCAAACCTTTGATCAGAACGGTCCGTGATACGGCGAGGGCACTTAATAAAGAAATTGATTTTGTGGTTGAAGGAGATGACTTACGCCTCGATAACTCGATCGCGGAAGTGCTTACGAAGTCACTTGTTCACATGATGAGAAATTCTATTGATCATGGTATTGAAACTCCAGAAAAACGTGCGGCCTTGGGTAAAAATATAAAAGGTAAACTGCTCCTTCGATTTAGCTGTATTGGGGAAAACATCATCGTGGATATCCAGGACGATGGAGCGGGAATCAATTTAGAAATCATTCGCGCTAAAGTCATTGAAAAAGGCTTACGAACGGCAGCGGCTGCACAGAAGATGACCCAGGATGAACTTCAATACATGATCTTTGATTCTGGTTTTTCCACAGCTCAGAACGTGACTGATTTTTCAGGCCGCGGAGTTGGAATGAGCATGGTGAAAGATTCCGTCGAATCCATGAAAGGTAAGATTCAAATTAAGTCCAAGCAAGGAGTAGGGTCGCAATTTCGCTTAGAGATCCCGATCCCGAAGTCAGTCATGATAACGAACTGTCTCTTTGTTTCGGTTAGTGACCGTGCCTATGGAATACCCCAGGATAATATTTTAAAAGTGATGGAGAAAAATCAACTAGCAGCCTCTGACTATACGCAATTGGAAGGATCCGAGGTTATTCGCTTTAATAAGCATCTCATTCCTCTTTATTCTGTTTCAAAACTCATGGGGATTCCATCCCGCCTTAGCTACGAGAAACTGATCGTCATAATGAAGACTGATGAATCCGTGTTCGCTTTAAGGGTTGAGTCCGTTCTTGACATTGAAGATGCCGTCATTAAGCCTTTGTCGTTCAATGTACTAAAGAACCTGGAAATATACTTGGGAGGAACATTCTTAGGAGATGGTTCTGTGGGAATGGTTTTTAACGTCGATGGAGTGGCCAAGCGAATTGGTATTAATAATCATGTCTTCACCGATCAAAAGAAACATACTGAAACAAATGATCAGCTTTTGAAAAACAATCGCAACGTCATTGTCTTCAGTTTACAAAAACCCGGACATTTTTGCCTTGAGGAAAAAGACATATTAAGGATTGAAAGAATTGATAACAATCTCATACAACAAAGTGGTGAGTCCTTTGTGGTACCCTATCGGGAACAAATCATGACATTGATTGATATCGATCAATTAATAAATCCAAGACTAAGTCCTTCCTTGATTGAAAAATCAAATGAAGTGCCCCTTGCGACGGTGATTATCCAGAGCCAGGGTCAGTATATCGGTATTATTGTCAAAGACATTGTGGATCTCAAGACGGCCTACGGTGACATTGAAAAAAATATGACGAAACAATTTGGTCTGATGGGATGTTACGTAATAGATAACGAGGTCGTAAGCCTCGTGGACCTCAATGATGTCCTGGGTGCCGAAGGCACTAAGGACCTGGTCATCTCTGGTGATGGATCTGTTCAGCAGGAGCGTCGTGCAGCTTAGATAATGTTGCTTTTGGGCACGTCTGGCTTCCAAGAGCTGACGTATGTCTTACTTCATGATCTGAACTATCTCAGTTTGACTCTGCTTCACCATTAACCAAAATAGATATAAGGGTATCTTGAAACCATGAATACCCTGATGTTTTTTGCTGAAGCTTATATTTCAAGTATTCAAAACGTTTTTGTGCTATCTTTGAGGACAAAATTTTATTTTAGTTTTTTTTCCGCCGAGTCATGCTCTGCGAGCAATTATTAATTTAAAATTAATAATTACAATCAATCATCACAAAGGTGCCCATGATGAACATTGAAGCTTATGTAAAATTTTCTAAACCCTTCATTGATTCCCTTAAAGATACTTTTAAGATCATGCTCTCCACAGAACTGAATGTTCACTCACCAAAATTGAAGACTCACAATAAAGCTCATGGTGAAATTACGGCCATGA
>CAMDDI010000031.1 GCA_945890905.1 Bacteriovorax stolpii | reverse complement strand
TTTGCATATTCCAGGGCAAGATCATTCTCTTCATTTAAAATCAAATATTCGATCAAAGCTTCCAGGGTATAGCGACTTTTGTCCGGAGCTTTATTCAGGGCCGTGAAAAACTGCTTGGCCAAATCGATTCTGCCATTTTTTAGTAAACTTATTAAATAGGCGGCAAACAGATCTTGAGTCACATTTTTAGGTTCAAGTTTTAAAAATTTCGATACCACGTCAATGGCAGCATCCGGTTTATCAATGGCCATATAGAAAAGATTCATCCCAATTACACCGTTGGGATCACGCATAAGCTGGGGACGTTTACTTTGAATAATATTAAAGAGCGTGTGAGCATCGGAGAGAAGATCTTTAGATGATTTTAGTTGCTCTCCATACGTCCGAACAAGCCAATTGAGAGCATCTTTATTTTCCAGATCATTTTCATAGCTTGCTTTAAAACTCAATCCTGCTTTGACTATTTCAGGATAAGTTCCTCGCTTAATCAATACCATGGCTCGCTTAAATTCAGCTTGAGAAGTTTTTTGTGCGGCCTGATCAAACGGAATTGGAAAAACAATCTGGGGCGGTAGATGAGCAAAGGGCGGAAGTGTTTTCTTATCTTCTTCAGGGAAAAGAAGAACATATAAAAGAATTAATCCACCCACGATCATAAAAAGTCGTATTTTCTTTTTCTTGTCTCCCGGTTTCTCGACGTCTTCATCTTCTCCATCTTCTTCTTCACCGGCGTCATAAAGATCTTGAAGTTTCTTCTTTTTATTATAGACTCGGGCTTCTTTATCAATTTTTTTCTCTTCTACTACAGAGCTCTCCATCAGCTCATCTTGAATCTTATCTAGACTTATAAATTGTGTCGCTTCATCTGCCGAAGCAACTTCCACCATGGCGTGATTCTGGGCAACCTCTTGCGCCTGAGCTTCAAAGGCTTCTCTTTGTGCCTGTGCTTCAGCTTCAGCGATCTTTTTTTCTTCAGCGGCCTTGACCGTCTTTCTCATTTTTTCAATTTCTTGCTGGGCCACAGGATTGATGAGAGTCTTATCTTCTCTGGGTTCAAATAGTGGTTCGTTAAAACCTTCGGCCAAATCTTCTGGACTTAAATCTAGTTCGATGACGACATCGTCGTAATTAATTGGAGAAGAATCATCAAGCTTGATATCAATGTCATGATTTGGATTAAGTTGATCTAACTTAATTGTTTCCGTGAGATTGTCTTGAGGAACCGGTTGAGGGATATCAGATTCAAGATCATCAATCTCTTTATTATTTTTTTGAAGACGCAATTGAGTTAGATCAATCGTAAAAGTCTGCTCATTATTCTGAGGCTTAGAGTTTTGAACTATCGTGCGATTATCATCCATGAGTTCAGTATAAATGTCTAAGTTCGATATCGGCTCACATGCACCTATAGGAAAGATCTGGGCCTCTTCATTACCTTTTATATGACCCTTGCTCTTTAATTCAAAGAGTTGCTGCTTAGTAAATGGTCCAATCACCCGGCCATTTGCGAGCCGGATTCGGTATTTGGTCATAGACTAATTATAGTTGATTTTTGAGCGTGGGGTTAAATAAAAAGGGGAGCTTAGAGCTCCCCGAATTTTTACTTAATAAAGATTGTAGCGTCGCCGGCGATGGTCATCATCTTGTCCCAGAATACTCCAAGGAATACGACAGGGATAAAGAGCGCCAAGATTATAGCTTGGTTCGCAGTAGTGAAGCCTGAGATTTTCTCTTCACCATCTGGCTGACCGAAGACCATGATTTTGGCCAATTTCATATAATAGTAGAGTGATATAACAGAGTTAATCCCAGCGACAATGGCGATACCATAATATTTTTTCTCAATAATGACTGAGAAAATATTAAATTTAGCAATAAACCCACTGAAAGGCGGCATACCCGCCAGAGAAAAGAGAACCGACACCATAATCACGGCCATTAACGGGTGCTTGTAGATCAGTCCGCGGAAAACATCCTGAGAATCAGTGCCGTACATATCAGACAAGTGAGATGTGATATAGAAAACAATAAGAGTCATGAACATGTAAACAACGCCGTAAAACAAAATGGCCCTTACTCCCACATCGTTGAGTACCACTACACCCAGAATCATCATTCCGATATGACCAATTGAGGAGAATGCAAGAAGGCGTTTCACAGAAGTTTGCCCAATGGCCGTTACATTTCCTACTGTCATGGTCATGGCCGAAATCACGAGCATAAGTCCAATCCATGAAACAGAAAGTAGAGACTCATTAGCAAAAAATATCATGGATACACGTACAAGGGCAGCTAAACCACCAAGCTTAGGGACTATAGAGAAAAAAGATGTCACTGGAATAGGAGCACCTTGATAAACATCGGGTGACCACATGTGGAAAGGAAAACATGAAACCTTGTAACCAATACCAGCAAAGAATAATAAGAAAGAAACCATCACAATAGCCAGATCTCCACCTTGAAGAGCAGCAAGCTTAGGAATCATTTCTACGAATTGAATTGTTCCGAGCATTCCATACAAATGGCTAATCCCGTAGAGCATCACACCAGCTGTAAGGCCACCATAAAGAGCGTACTTTATCCCTGCTTCTGTAGATGTGGCATCATCGCGCTTAAATGAGCTCATGACGTAAGAGAGAATAGAGAGAGTTTCAATTCCAAGATAGAGAGTGAGCATATTGTTTGAAGAAGCCAGAAGCATTCCTCCAATCAAAACACCAACAGCCATAATCGAGAATTCAGACTTCAAATTCGTATATATATCTTTAGAAGAGCGGCTCAAATAAATTGAACCCATTGTTCCCAACACCATAATGATTTTAATCATGGTGCTAAATGGATCAATAGTGATCGCATTGTGGAAGATAATAACTGGAGCCTTGCCTAAATTTTGAAGCAAAGGAATAAGAGTTAATCCCAATACCACTAAAGCATAAGTATATATTTTATCGCGGCTGCCATGCTCTTCTTTAACGGAGGCTTCAGCTACAAGCAGAGTTGTCATGAGCACAATGCACATGACTTCTGGAATGTAGAAACTTAGAAATCCGAGAAGTTGCTGTATCACAAAAAACCTCGCTTAAGAGAACTTAGCTAGTAGATCAACAAGTTGACCTACAGAAACTTTCATTACATCCAAAAGTGGACCAGGGAAAATTCCGAAATAAATCACACACGCGCACAGTGGTAGCATGTAGAAAATTTCTCTCTTATTCATATCTTCGTACTCTTTGCAATCTGGATTCACTTCTCCAAAGAACATACGTTTGAACATCCAGAGAAGATAAGCAGCACCAATCAAGAGACCAACTACTGCGATAACAGTAATGGTTGTAAATCTTTGGTACATTCCGAGGAAGATCAGAGCTTCAGAGATAAACCCTGAAAGACCTGGAAGACCCAAAGAAGCAAACATACCAATAATGAAAACTACTGAGTATTTTGGAAGTTGAGTATAGAGTCCGCCGAAACCTTTTGACCCGTCTGGCTTAACAATCCAGCGGTGGTGAGAGCGCTCATAAAGAATACCGATGAGTAAGAACATCATCGCAGTAGATGTACCATGGTTAAACATTTGAAGAACGGCCCCAGACATACCCTGGATGGTCATGGCCGAAAGTCCAAGCATCACAAACCCCATGTGGGATACAGATGAGTAAGCCACTAGTTTTTTTACATCATCCTGGGCCATGGCACAGAAAGCTCCGTAGATCACAGAGATCAAACCGAGAACCGCAATGATTGTTGAATTCTCAACCGCGGCCATTGGGAAGATCGGGAAAGCGATTCGAAGAAATCCGTAAGTACCCATCTTAAGTAGAACCCCTGCGAGAATGACTGAAACCGCAGTAGGTGCTTGTACGTGAGCGTGAGGGAGCCAAGTATGGAAAGGAAATATAGGCACCTTAATGGCAAAGCCCAAAAACATAAACCAGAAGAAGAGTCTCTCAAATGAGAATGTTGTTCCAAATACATCAACGGTGAGCTGAGTATATTTACCACCCTGGTGAGCAAGAATGCTGAATGAATCAACACCTTTTCCAGAAGCGTAATAGAGAGCAATGATACCAACTAGCATGAAAATCGAACCAAAGAATGTATAGAGAAAGAACTTGATAGCTGCGTATTCTCTGTTTTCTCCACCCCAGATTCCGATGAGGAAGAACATCGGAAGAAGCATTACTTCCCAATAAACGTAGAAGAGGAAGAAATCTAAAGAGAAGAACACACCGAACACAGTTGATTGAAGCATCAACAAGAGTGCGAAGTAACCTTTTACTGATTTGTGAACTGTCCAAGAAGACAGAGTACAAATGAAGAATAAAAGTGCGTTCAAGAATGTCATCGCAAGAGTAATACCATCTACACCTAATGTGTAATTGATATGAAACTGCTCAATCCAAGGTACTTGCACCATGAATTGCATTCCTGTAGCTGCGTTATCGAACTTCAGAAACAGCACGACCGTAAGTGCAAGGGTAACCCCTGTCGTTACGAGGGTGATCATTCGGATGGCATTTTCCTTTGCTTTTGGAGTAAGGAGAACACCGATCATTCCGATAATCGGCAACCATAAAATGTAATTCAAAATTCCGTTCACAACGAACCTCTCTCTATAAAAAAACTAAATATTTACTGTCCAAATATAAGAAGCAAGAACCATGATTAACATAATGAAGTAGAACTGGATCTTACCTGACTGCAAGATTCTTAAAACTAAATTGAATAAGTTAACGGCCACACCCGTTCCATCAACTCCGATGGCATCAACTACAACGTTATCAAACCACTTCGATGATTTGAAAAGTACACGGTTCACTGATGCCCAGCCGTCCACGGCAAAGCGGTCATAAACACCTAAGTCAAACCAGGCCAAGCCTCGGTTTAGACCCAAAAGACCTTTCTTGATAATGATATCGATGTAGAAATTATCAAAGTAGTACTTGTTCTGAAGAAGAGTTGTGAGACCTGGCAATTTGGTCGCCCAAGGTTTTAATGTATGTTGGATATACATAAGGAAAGCTAAGAACACACCAGAGAAAGCAATCACAATTGAAGCGAGCGCACCGATGGTGTGAGCAGAATGAAGCTTGTGATCATCTGGATTTGGTCCAGCGTAACCAGACTGGTGGTGATAGTGAGCATGTGGAAGCTCAGTTTTATCACGTAAATCAATTCCACCGAAAGGTTCGCGGGCGTGATTTACAAATCTCTCAACTTTGGGAGCTTCAACTAAAACTTTAAACCACTCTGTTTTCTTGCCAAAAACTTTTCCAAACTCTTGACCAGTTACTGTTCCACAGAACCAGAAACCGAGGGTGAACACTGACAAAATGAGAAGGGGTACATTTGATCTAAGATCTAAATGCTCATGATGAATTTCGTGGTGATGATCATCATGTCCGTGAGCAGGTTTAGCAAGCCCGTGAGTTGCATGACCGTGATCATCGTGATGAGCATGAGTGCGATTCTCGCCATAGAAAGTTAAGAACATCATACGGAACATATAGAATGCTGTTAAACCCGCTCCAGCAAATCCTAAAATTGGAACAATCGCAAGAAGTGGATTCTGACCGGCCATGAATCCATAATAAAGAGCGTCCCCTAAAATTCTGTCTTTCGAAACAAATCCAGAGAAGAATGGGATACCAGCGATAGCAAGTGTACAGGCCATCATGGCAAAGTGAGTATAAGGAAGATACTTACGAAGACCGCCAAGCTTAGGCATTTCTTGCTCGTGAACTGAGTGAATAATTGAACCTGCAGACAAGAAGAGACATGCTTTGAAGAAAGCGTGAGTAATCACATGCATGAAAGCAGCGTTGTATGAACCCACACCAACACCCATGATCATATAGCCAAGTTGCGAGAGTGTTGAGTAGGCCAGGACGGCTTTTATATCTGTTTGTACTGTCGCAATAGTGGCTGCACCGAAAGCGGTGATGGCCCCAATGACTGCGATAAACCAGGTGATGTCACCCAAAACCATAAGCGGATACATGCGAAGAGAAACCCAAACCCCAGCTGTAACCATAGTCGCAGCGTGGATAAGAGCAGAACCAGGAGTAGGACCCATCATCGCATCAGGTAGCCACACATGAAGTGGAAACTGAGCTGACTTACCCATAGCTCCCAAGAAAATACAGATCGCAGTAAATGTAGCAAATGACATACCTAAAACTGCTTGGCCTGTGAATTTACCTTCAGCAATAGCAGCGTAAATATCAACGTAGGCCACACTTCCAATCACCATCCACAAAGCAACGATTCCTAAAAGAAGGAAAACATCCCCCACGCGAGTGGTCATGAAAGCTTTAAGAGAAGCATCTCCGGCTTTTTCTTTTTTATTATAGATACCGATGAGTGAATATGAGCAAAAGCCCATGATTTCCCAAAAGATAAAGAGAGAAAATAAGTTATCCGACAATACGAGTCCGAGCATGGCCGAAGTAAAGAGAGGCAGGAAAATAAAGAAGCGACCGTGCTTCTCATCATGCTCCATATACCAAGTAGAAAAGAGATGAATCAGGGTTGCTACGCCTGAAACCATGAGAAGCATTATGGCTGACATGTTATCAATATAGATACCCATGTCTACTTTCCAGATATAAGTACCGTAAGAAAGATCAAACCAAGTAAACGTTTTGTGGATAAAGAAATCAGTCGCAAACTTTCCGAAAACAAAATCAGAAAAAATTCGAGCTGAGAAAACAAAAGAAACAAAGATGCTTAAAGTTGCAAGCCAATCACCCTGACGAGGGAGCTTTCTGCCAAAGAATGCGTTAATAATAAACGCTAAAACTGGCGCGAGAAAAATCGGTGCAATGTTACCAACAGTATATTCCATGCAAAAACCCTTAGTTTCGGAGCGTGGTGGCTTCGTCTACGTGAATCGTTTCTTTAATTTGGAAGAAGCGAATAACAATAGCTAAACCAACAGCGGCCTCAGCAGCGGCCACAACGATAATGAATAAACTGAAAATGTGCCCATCCAGATTGTTTGTTGCAAAACGAGAGTAAGCAACAAAGTTAAGGGCGGCAGCGTTTAACACAAGCTCAATCCCTAGAAGGATGGCCACGATGTTTTTTCTTGCGATCATGACGGTAATACCGATCACAAACAAGATGAGAGAGATAATTAAGTAAGAGGCTAAACCCATCATATAAATCCCGCTTATTGCTTACGAGGACGAGCGATAATCGCTGCACCCACGAGAGCACCTAATAATAAGACTGAAGAAAGTTCAAAGGCCAACACGTGCTCTTTAACAAGCAAATGACCAATCTGATTCACAGTTGATGGAAACTCGTTTCCAAAAGTTTTTGCAGGAATAGATTTTGATACATTTAAAATAAGTTTGATGTTGGTCGCAAGAAATACCAAGGCAACCAGAATACCTACCGAGAACGTCCAACGGTTACCCATCGAAGGAGCAAGACCCAAAAGATTTTGCGCGCGAGAAACGAAATCTTTACCACCTGTAAGCATGACCGCAAAGAGCATCAAGATCACAACACCACCAACGTAAACCATGATTTGTGTCACGGCCACAAAGTCAGCCCCAAGAGTTGCATAGAGACCCGCAATTCCGATAAGCGAAGCAAGAAGATAAATACATGAGTGCATGATATTTTTTGTCACTAAAACCGCCACAGCTCCCCCGAGGGTAAGAAGCGCAGACGATATGAAAAGAAATTGTGCGAACATGGCAGATCCTTAATTAATGTCCAAAAATTAGTTCAGCAATTGATTTGCCGTTAAAAACCACAACCCAAACTGCACAACCAATAAGGTTAAAGATCGCAATAGGAGTTAAGTATTTCCAACAGATCGCCATGAGCTGATCCACGCGCAAGCGAGGAAAAGTCCAACGAATCCAAATCACCACATAATAGAGAGCAAGAGCTTTAGACATAAAGATCACCACTTCAAGAAGCTGAAGAGGGATGATGTCGAAAGAAATATCAAAAGGAAGGTTAGATCCACCCAAGAACAGGGCTGCACCCACTCCACAAACAACAAATACTTCGATGTATTCTGCTAAGGCAAAAAATCCAAAACGCATACCGGTATACTCAGTGTGGTAACCAGATACAAGTTCAGACTCTGCTTCAGGTAGATCGAAAGGAGCACGGTTTGTTTCGGCCAGAGCGCCAATGAAATATACAAAACCAGCAATGAATGCAAAAGGGTTGTGAAAGATAAACCAGTTTGTAGGTAGTCCGCGCTGATGACTCATAATCGTTCCGAAACTCATTCCGCCCGCAAGCAAGGTAACTGCAAGAATCGAAATAGTAACGGGGATTTCGTAAGAAATAATTTGCGAAGCTCCTCGCATACCACCGAGCATTGACCACTTTGAATTCGAAGCGTATCCACCAAGAAAGACACTCACTCCAACCAGAGAAGAAATGGCGATAAGATAAAAAATCCCTACATTTAAATCGGCCATCATCAGACCTGAAGAAAAAGGGAGAACAGCAAGAGTGGCAAACACACCAACAAGGGCAAGCATAGGAGCAAGATAGAAGAGCATTTTATCTGCCGTAAAAGGCATGACATCTTCTTTTGTCATCATTTTCACACCATCAGCTAAAAACTGAAGAATTCCGTAAGGCCCAACTCGGTTAGGTCCAAGACGCTGTTGAATATCGGCTGAGATCTTTCTTTCTGCGAAAGTACCCAGGCCACCAATTGTGGCGCAAAGACCTACAATGATGACTCCACCCAAAAGATAAATGGCGAATGCGAGAAGACCTTCATTTTTTCCGAAAGCAGCTAGCAAAACATCATAAAATTCATACTGGGAAAGATAACTAACAACGGTTTGATTCATGACTTAGACCTTATTTATTATTTTTGGTTGAAACCTGGAAAGATTTAACCCAATCAAGGTCACCTTTCTTCCAACAATAAGCGATACCTTCAATTAAAATAGAAATGAAGCTAAGGAAAACAATCAAAGCGTAACCGCCGTGACCCATATCATTAAGCTCTCTAAAAATTGCAGCAACTGGAAACATCAGTACAGATTCCACATCAAAGATGATAAAGATCAAACCCACAACGTAGAAACGCACGTTGAACATGGACCAAGCAGAACCTACAGGTTGCTCACCACACTCGTAAGGAGTAGATTTGAGATGAGATGGCTTCTTCGGCGCTAGGAGAACAGACGCAAAATGTCCGCCTACAAAAAGTGCTACCGCTAGACCCATAAAGATAACTACGGGCATTAATCCATCAAAATTAGCTGGTGTCATGGAAATCTCCACTGCAATTAAAGACTCAGAAAAGTAGTTTAAAGATACAAAAGATGTTGAAAATAGGAAAGATGTTATTTTAGTAAGATAGGGAATCGCTGCTACATGTTCGCTGCGAAAAATTGAAGTCTTTAAGTCGGAAATAAATGGAAAAGTTATTTAACGGAATCAGCAACAAACTAAATTATTGGTTGGCCAACCAAACAGAACTTTCGTTGAAAGGGATTTCTCCTAATCAATGGTCGCTTCTTGCGGGTAGTTATTTTTCTGAACAGCTCTTTAGAACAACACATGTTCTTGTTTGTTCAGATCAAGATGAAGCCGAGGAAGTTTATGAAGCTCTGAAGCATTTAAAGAATATTCAAATTTACCCAGGGCACAATCACTCTCTCTATAGTTCTATTCTCACTTCAGAAAGTGCGCTGATGCAGCGCTGGTCAGTTCTTCAGGCCCTGCAAAATAATTCTCAAACGATTATCGTAACCACTTGGGAAGCTGCTTTGCTTTTGGGTCCTGATCAGGATTTTTTCAAAAAAAATTCTTTCACGGTCCGTAAAGACGACATCATCACCCCACTTGATTTAGCAGGCCGACTAGCCGAGATGGGTTATTTTCCCGCAAGTACCATTGAGGAGCCTGGAACTTTTTCCCGTAGGGGCGAAATTTTTGATATTTATCCAATTTCTCATCCTCCGGTGCGGCTTCATTACTTTGATGACTTGATTGAAGAAATTTTTGGAGTTGATGTTGAAACTCAGAAAACGAATCGCGAAGTCACATTTAATGAAGTTTGTCTCACTCCGGGTGCGGGTTATTTAACCAAGGATCCTTACGCCACGAATCTGCGCTCTAAGGTTCCCCAGGCCCAACCATCTTTTAAAAATAGATATGAAGCCCGTAAATCACTTTTCCAAAAAATGGGAGAAGGACAGCTTTTTGATAATTATCCGCTGTTTATCCCTCTCTTTTTTGAAAAGCCCAAAACACTTTTAGACTTTTTACCAGGTGATGCAAAAATTACCTTCATCAATTCTGATAATGGACAGAATAATTTTGAACAATTCACAACCCAGCAAAAAGAAGACTTCGCAGAAATTTCTAAAGACGTTGAGACTTCCTCAATCATCCCATCTTTAGATAACTTCTACCTTTCTGAATTTCCCAAATTAAACTTCAAAATTTTGCGGATTGACCAACTCGATATTACAGTTGATCTGGCATCCCCCTTCACTGGAGAGCTCCATCTTAATTTGGAAAAGTTGCGCACTTACTTGCAAATCAAGACTCAATCTGCAGGGGAAACTGTCGCTGACAATAAATTTGAATATATAAAGGCGAGTTTAAAAACGCTTAAGAAAGAACTAAGTGTTCATGGTCATTTAATTGTGACTTATAAAACTGAAAATGCTCGCCAAGAGCTTCAATATCTTTTGGATGAAAACGGACTCAACGCAATCGGTACTCGCCTGCATTTTGTCTTCGGAAAATTAGACGAGGGTTTTTACTATAAGAATGAAAATATTTTCGTTTTGTCTGAAAGTGATTTCTTTGCTGTAAAAAAGAAGAAAACTAAACAAGTTAAAGCTACAGATAAAGATCTCTTCGCTGAGCAACTCGCTACTCTTAAAATTAATGATTACGTTGTCCACAGAGACTTCGGGATCGGTGTTTACAAGGGCCTTGAGCCAATTATGGCAGGCGATCAACAGAGTGATTACCTCGTAATCATGTATGAGGATAACGACAAAGTTTACGTTCCTGTTTATAAATTAAATCTTGTTCAAAAGCATGCTGATGCTTCATCGGGAATCAAGGTCGCCTCCCTTAAATCCAAAAAATTCAGTGAGCTTAAGACCAAGGCACGCAGTTCTGTTAAAAAACTTGCTTTCGATTTATTGAAGCTGCAAGCAGAGAGAAAACTACGTGGAGGTTTTTCGTTCTCTGAACCAGATCATATGTATAAAGAGTTTGAACTCTCTTTTGCTTTTGAGGAGACGCCTGACCAAGAGAAGGCCATTCAAGACGTTTTAAGTGACATGCAAGAGCAATTCCCCATGGACCGACTAGTATGTGGAGACGTGGGCTTTGGTAAAACAGAAGTGGCCATGCGGGCAGCCATGAAAGCAGTTTTAGATAAAAAGCAGGTCGTGATTCTAGTCCCTACAACTGTACTTGCCCTTCAGCATTATCACTCTTTTAAAAAGCGATTTGAAAATTTTCCCGTAAATGTCGATTTTATTTCCCGGTTTAAAACCCCTAAGGAAAAAGTCGAAGTAATGCAAAAAGTTGCAGAAGGGAAAGTTGATATTCTCATTGGCACTCACGCAGTCCTTTCAGATAAATTAGAATTTCATGATCTGGGTCTTCTTGTTATCGATGAAGAGCACCGCTTCGGGGTGGCCCACAAAGAGAAACTTAAAGTTATTAAATCTGGGGTCGACGTCCTCACCATGACAGCGACTCCAATTCCGCGGACTCTACAGTTATCTTTCTTGGGTATTCGCGATCTGTCGCTGATTCAAACTGCTCCTCCTCGCCGGCAGTCCATTAAGACCTACATTATTAAAGAAGATGATCTGACACTTAAATCCGCCATTGAAAAAGAGCTCTCCCGAGGCGGACAAATTTACTACGTTCATAACCGAGTTCACGATATTGAAGAGCATGAACTATATCTCAAGAAACTTGTTCCCAATGCCCGGGTGCTAGTCACTCATGGTCAGATGAATGAGCGGGAATTAGAAAAAAGACTCAACGATTTTTACGCTCATAAAGCAGACATCTTGCTGGCCACCACCATAATTGAATCAGGAATAGATATTCCTAATGCCAATACTATGATCATTGATCGCGCTGATACCTATGGATTGGCCCAACTTCATCAGCTTCGAGGAAGAATTGGAAGATCTGACCGCAAGGCCTATGCTTATTTTATGGTTCCCGAGAACCGAATCTTAAGTGAGAATTCTCAGCGCCGACTTCAGGCCCTTCAAACTTACGCAGAAATTGGTGCAGGGTTTGCTCTGGCCTCTTCAGATATGGAAATTAGAGGAGCGGGGGATATTTTAGGGGGAGAACAATCAGGTCATATTGAGGCCATTGGCCTTGAATTCTATATGGATCTTCTGCAAGAAGCGATTCAAGAAATCCGTGGTGAGCAAAAAGTTGCGGCAAAAAATATTGAAATACAGGCACCGTTTTCTGCCTACATACCTAACTCATATATTCCTGATCATGCACTCAGGCTTAAATATTACAAACGACTTTCAAATTGTAATGAAATGAAGCGCCTTGAAGATATCATTGGGGAGTTGACTGACGCTTTTGGTTTAACACCTCGTGAACTAGAAGCTCTCTTTTCCATTCTGCGTTCGCGCATTTTCTTCCAACCATTGGGTCTGAGATTAGTGAAAGTCGGTGGAACCCAAATATCACTTTTCTATGATCAAGAAATACTCAACCATAATCATCAACTACGGGATAAGATGTTGAACTTCTTCATGAATAAACCCAAACTCTACAAGCTCAACCCCGATGCTTCGGTAAGTTGCTTTTTCAAAGATCCCGTCACTCACCATACACTGCTAGATTTTGCGAAACATATTGCAGGGCAAATGGGAGTATGTTAGCGTTTTTATTAGATTCATTTAAAAACCAGGGATGTGTAATGAAAAAACTTCTGATAGTTCTCTTGATGGCCATGATGGCCACACCAGCGTTTGCCCAAGTTGTTGCAACAGTTAACGGAAAACAAATTACTAAAAAGCAATTTGATGACTATCACTTACAAAATTTAAAATTTGTTGGTCAGAGAAAAATTACCAAAGAGGTTTCTCTACAAGATTTAATCAATCGCGAATTGGGAATTCAAAAAGCTAAAAAAGTTGGCACAGATAAAGATTCAAATGTGATTTATCTCCAGGAAGATATCCTCTTCCATGCTCAGACTTCAAAAGATACTGAAGGTGACCTTAAAAAAATTGCTGTTTCTGATGATGAACTTAAAAAATACTACGAGAATAATAAAGAATACCGTACTGCACACATTCTCTACCGTTTACGAGCGGAACCAACAGCTGATGAAGTGAAAGCAGCTCTTACGCAAAGCCTAGAGATCTATACTCAGCTTCAAGCTCAGCCTGAAGATTTCGCTAAGCTTGCTAACAAATTCTCACAAACTTCTGCCGCACCGGTGGGAGGAGATCTTGGTTTTCAACCTCCAACTCGTTTAGCTCCTGAATACTTCGAAGCAATTAAGGGTCAAAAAGTTGGGTTCATCTCTAAGCCTGTAAGAACGCAAATGGGATACCACGTAATTAAAATCTTGGGCGTTAAGTCGTTTGATCAGATTGACAAAAACTTGTACAAGAAAATCATTTACGATACAAAAACTAGCGCACTTCTTGAGTCTTACTTTAAAGGTTTGGCCAAGGGCGTAGATATTAAAATGGGTCCGAGCCCTCTATAACATTGTGGATAAGTGAAATATTTAATTACCATTCTTTTTCTGTGCCCAAACTTAGTTTGGGCACAGGAAAAACCAAAATCTGAAACTGCACCTTTTGAAAAACTTCTCGATAAGATTGTAGCAGTGGTAAACACCAAAGTTATTTCTCTCTCTGAAATAAAGCGCCTAGAAGAAACTCTAGAAGCTCGTCGTGAAGTTTCGCCGATGATTTTTACAGAGCCTAAGTATACAGATAAGGGCTTGCTTGAAATTGTGATCAAGTCATTTATCATCCGCGATAAAATCAATGCTCAAGGCTATGTGATTAATGATGATGCCGTTGAATCACGTATCAAATCCACCGAAGAGCGTTTGGGAATTAAGCGAGCCGATCTTTTAACCTTCTTAAAAGGCAAGGGTTTAACTTACGAAGAATATTTTGAAATCATCCGTGAGACCATGGAGTTCAATCTCTTTGCTTCTAAAATTATTGCTCCTCTTGTTTCAGTAACCGATCAAGAAATTAAAAACGAATACTATCGTCGCAACAGTTCAAACAATGCTCTCTCTTTTAAATACAACTTGGTGGATTTCTATATCTCAGAATCTAGCCTCATTGATAAAAAAGAAGACCGCTTCTTGGCCGTATTAAAAGATTATCAACTCACTGGAAAACTCCCTGAAGAGTATAAAGGTTTAGAATCAAATAACCTTGATGGGCTCAATGAAGATGGTCTTACAAAAGATTTAGGAAAAGTTCTAAAAGATGCCTCAGAGGGGTCTTTCTCAAAAGCAATTTCGCTAAACGGCTTTCTTCATGTTTTCTATGTTCAGAAAAAAGATCTCGTTGAATCCCAGGATTTTTTACGCATGAAAGAACAAATCCAGAATGAAATCTTCATGGTCAAGGGCAAGACTGTAAGTGCCCACTGGTTTGACCGTGAATTTTCAAATTACTACATTAAAAATCTCCTTTAAGTCATGAAAGTCTATGTCACCCAAGGTCATCAAGAGGGGATAGGACTCGAAGTATTCTTTAAAACAATACTCATGATGTCGGCTTCTGAGATACAAAATATTGTTCTTCTGGCCTTTCCTGCGTCGGTTAAGAAAACACTCCAAGCTCTAAACCTTCCTTTTTCAATCACCGACTCCGCTCTTTATCTGGCAGGAATCGAAATAAAAACTGAATGGCTAAGTCGCGTAGATTTTTCTGAATCACTTACGGCACTGGACCTAGGAATGAAACTGGCCGAAAGTGGTGGAGTTCTTTTCACACTGCCTACTTCCAAAGACCAATTTAAAAACTCCCCAGGGCATACAGAATACTTTCGTCAGTTTTATCACCGTGAAGAGTTAGGAATGTTTTTTTCTTCCCCTAAGTTGCAAGTGCTGCTTCTCACAGATCATCTCCCCATTCATAGTCTCTCTGGCGTCATTACTGAAGAGATGATTTTTAAAAAGCTTTCGCACAATCTTGCTGCATTAGACTCGTGGAATTGGCCGACCAAAAAAATTCTCGTGTCTGGCCTAAATCCTCATGCAGGTGAGAAAGGCATGATAGGAAATGAGGACCAAAGAGTGACTGATGCAATCAAACGTCTAACTGCAAAACTTAAATTTGATGTGTCGGGGCCTTATCCCGGTGATACAATGCTGCTGGAACAAAAGTCCCCTAACGACCTACTCATTTATTTGTTCCACGATCAAGGCTTAGGTGTCTTCAAAGGGTTACAAGGCTTCATCGGTTCAAACATCACACTTGGATTACCTTATCCTCGAGTGAGTCCAGATCATGGAACTTCCTTTTCACTTTTTGGTAAAAACCTGGCCGATTATCGCGGCTGCGCCTTTTCGTTAAGGGAGGCCATTATGCTTTTGAAGAGGATCTCTCATGGAAAAAATTCAAGTCACCAAAGCACGCGTTCATAATTTAAAAGATATTGATGTCTCTCTTCCCAGAAATTCACTTACTGTTATTACTGGCCCTTCGGGTTCTGGAAAATCTTCATTAGCTTTTGATACTATTTATGCTGAAGGACAGCGCCGCTACATTGAATCTCTCTCCAGTTATGCTAGGCAGTTTATCGGTCAAGCTGAAGCTCCAGAGGTAGAGAGCATCACTGGACTCTCTCCTGCAATTGCTATTGACCAGAAATCCACCACAAAAAACCCACGATCAACAGTTGGCACCATCACTGAAATTTATGACTACCTAAGACTCTTATATGCCCGCCTCGGCGATGCTCACTGTCCTGAGACGGGAGAGAGAGTGGCCAAACAATCTCCACAACAAATTGTAGATCAAATTCTTAAATTCAAAGATAGCTCTAAGTTGCAGATCCTTTCACCGGTAATAAGAAATAAAAAAGGCGAACATAAAGTAGAGCTCGCTAAGTTTGCGAGCATGGGCTTCTCTCGCATTCGTCTTAATAATGACATCATTAATTTGGATGATAAGGTTTCAGTCCATAAGGGAAAATTCAATAATATCGATATCGTCATTGATCGTCTGGTGATGAAAGAGGGTGTAAAAAGTCGTCTCACAGAATCTGTAGAACATGCTCTAAAGCTCTCTGACGGCTATTTGATAGTTATAGCCGACGATAAAGAGAATTTTTACTCTGAAAAAAATTATTCATTTAAATCAGGTAAAAGTTATCCCGATTTAGAACCACGTTTATTCTCATTTAATTCACCCATGGGTGCCTGTCCCACTTGTAACGGACTGGGGATTTCTAAAACTTTTGATATAGAAAGTTTACTGGTGGACGATACTATTTCCATGGAAGACGGGGCGATGCCCATCATAAAGAAAAATACTTTCCTGATGCAAATGGTGAGATCTGTAGCTGTGGCCGAAAAAACTGATCTGGATAAACCTTTTAGTAAGCTCTCAGAAAAATTTCGCACCATTCTCTATGACGGTAATGACAAAATTTATACTTACAAGTTTGAATCTGAAAACTCTTCGTGGAACTTTAAAAAAGAGTTTCCTGGGATAGTCGCCTGGCTTGAAAAAAAATACGCAGAATCTGAATCAGAAAAAACTCGCGCTGACCTTGAAGAATACATGATCATCAAACGTTGCCCTTCTTGCAAAGGTAAAAAACTCAACCCTTTCGCACTCGCAGCGACAATACAAAACATGTCCATCATGGATGTGTGTGATCTCTCTATCAATGAAGCAGCTGACTTCTTTGAATCACTCAAGTTCACAGGGAATCAGGCTATCATTGCTCACAAAGTTCTCAAAGAAGTAAAAGACCGAATCAAGTTTCTTCTTAACGTAGGACTTGATTATTTGACCCTCAATCGTGATGCCATGACACTTTCTGGGGGAGAATCTCAGCGCATTCGGCTGGCCACTCAAATCGGATCCGCCCTCTCAGGTGTGCTCTACGTTTTAGATGAGCCAAGCATTGGCTTGCACCAGAGAGATAATGAGAAACTCATTCAAACACTTATTAATCTGCGAGATATTGGAAACACCGTTTTAGTCGTAGAGCACGATGAAGATACCATGATGGCTTCTGATTACATTGTGGACATGGGTCCTAAGGCCGGGATTCACGGTGGCGAAATTGTGGCGGTGGGTACTCCAGAAGAAATTAAAAAAAATAAGAATTCAATAACTGGGAAGTATCTTTCTGGTGAACTTAAAATTGAAGTTCCCAAAGTTCGACGTAAACTCACAGAGAAAATAGTTCTCAGTAAGGCTCGTGAGCACAACCTTAAAGACGTCACACTGAATCTTCCTCTTGGAGGCTTCACATGTGTAACTGGTGTTTCGGGCTCCGGAAAATCAACCCTGATTCACGGAATTCTTGTTCCTGCGATCAAAAACCATATTTCCCGCGGCCGTCGCGGTGGTGCTTCTGCAAAATTTCAATCCATAACTGGTGTTGATAAAATTCAATCTCTCATTGAGCTTGATCAATCTCCCATTGGCAGAACACCTCATTCAAACCCTGCTACTTACACTGGGCTTTTTGACGATATCCGAAATATTTATTCACTCACCAATGAATCAAAGGTCCGGGGCTACAAACCTGGACGGTTTTCTTTCAACGTCAAAGGTGGACGTTGTGAAACTTGCGAAGGAAATGGGGTGCTCAAAATTGAAATGCACTTTCTTCCAGATGTTTATATCACCTGCAGTCAGTGCCGAGGCTCTCGTTACAACAATGAGACTTTAACTATTTTATATCGTGGGAAAAACATTGCTGATGTTCTCGCCATGAGTATTGAGGAAGCTGAACCATTCTTTGAAAATCATCCCAAAATTAACCGCGCACTTAAAGTGATGAATGCTGTTGGATTGGGTTATATAAAACTTGGTCAACCGGCCACCACTCTCTCAGGTGGTGAAGCTCAGCGTATGAAATTATCCCGCGAGCTTTCAAAATCTACCAAGGGGTCTACCCTGTATGTACTGGATGAACCAACGACGGGCCTTCATTTTGAAGACATCAATATCCTTCTAAAAGCGCTAAATAAGTTAGTGGAACTTGGACACTCACTGCTAGTGATTGAACACAACCTAGACGTGATAAAGACTGCTGATTGGGTTATTGATCTTGGACCAGAAGGTGGGAAGGGTGGCGGACTGATCGTTGCCGAAGGAACTCCTGAGCAAGTAGCAAAAGTTCGTGGCTCGTATACTGGTAAATATCTTGCTAAGATTTTGAAATGAAAATACTAATTCTCATCTTCATTTTGGTTATTTCTGCCAGTTGCTCAACTCCCCAGAAGAAATCAACCGCTGTAAAAACTTATGTGGACGCTTGGGTTACCGATTATGAACCCGAAAACAAAGCTTACGTAGCAGCTTACCGAGATTACTTAAACTATGTGGAAGGCTTTTACTATCAAAACGCCATCTATACAAAATTCAATTTCTATCTCAGTACTTTAAATAACATCAATCAGCTTCTGGCCCATACTGAAATGAAT
>CAMDDI010000030.1 GCA_945890905.1 Bacteriovorax stolpii | reverse complement strand
GTCTGATGAAATGGAAATTATCAGAGGTACAATCTCGTCTAATAATCAGCCCGGTTTTACAACTCATAATCACATCCAGCTTTTATTAAATGGTGAAGAAACTTTTTTTAAAATGTTAAATGATCTTGAAGGTGCTCAGAATTATATCGTTTTCCAAGCTTATACCTTCCGGACAGATCATATTGGAATGAAGTTTGCTCAATTGCTCATGAAGAAGGCCCGCAATGGGGTGAGGGTGAGTTTTCTTAATGATCAAATTGGTGCCAAGATTCCTTCCAAGCTTCTCAAGGCTTTTGCTGATGCTGGAATGCAGGTGGGAACTTTCAATGATTACTCTGGGGGACGTGGAAGAATGCAAGTCAACTTTCGTAATCACCGCAAGGTTGTAGTTATTGATGGGAAAGTAGCTTATTTAGGTGGACATAATATCGGAGACGAATATTTGGGTCTTAATAAAAAAATCGGATTTTGGCGTGATACTCATGTGCGTCTAGAAGGGCCTTCCGTCTTAGCTGCTCAATTGGCCACGGCCAAAGACTGGTACTGCTGCCGAGAAACTCCACTTGATGCAGACTGGAAGGTTCATCTTCCACAAAGTAATTCAAACGTCATGGTGTTTCATACAGGTCCAGTGGATGACAAGCATTCTTGCTTACTCGCCCATGTGGCGCTGATTAATTCTGCTAAAAAAAGACTCTGGATTGCCAATCCCTATTTTGTCCCTCCGGAGAGTTTGCTGGATGCTTTATTTCTTGCTTCCTTGCGTGGTGTGGATGTCAGGATTATAGTTCCTTCCTATAGTGATTCTCAGTCAGTGATGCTCGCGATGGAAGTTTATAAAGAACCGCTCTTAAGTCACGGAGTCAAAGTCTATGAGTACAAGGCTGGATTTCTCCATCAGAAAACCATGATTGTGGATGATAGTTTTGGATGTGTTGGATCTGCCAACTTTGATTGCCGCTCAATGTTCATTAATTTTGAGATTTCAGTTTTTTGCACCGACAAAGAATTTATTCAGGATATGGATGGGATGTTTGAAAATGATTTTAAAGCTTCAAGACTTCTTACATTGGATGATTTCAAGAACGTCTCTACTATGAGAAGGATCACGACTAGGGGAGCGAATCTTCTATCTCCAGTTTTATAATGCAGAGGAGCATTGCAATTTGACCTCTGAGGACTTCTTCCTCTATAATTTTTAAAATTCATAAAGGATAAACACATGAAAATACTTCTTATCTTCTCACTTGCTCTTTGCACTCAGGCCTTCGCTGCACGCCCGGTAGTTGTCATGGAAACAAACATGGGTGCCGTAGAAATTGAACTCAACGACGAGAAAGCACCCATCTCAGTTAAAAATTTCTTGATGTACGTGGATGGTAAATTTTATGACGGAACAATATTTCACCGTGTGATAAATGGTTTCATGGTTCAAGGTGGAGGCTTTACTGAAGGCATGAAAGAAAAAAATACTAAGGCACCCATCAAAAATGAAGCAGGTAATGGCCTAAATAACGACACAGGTACAATTGCTATGGCACGAACTTCTGATGTCAATTCTGCTACTGCTCAGTTTTATCTTAATGTGGCCGACAACGATTCTCTTAATCACCGTGATGACTCTGCAGCAGGTATGGGCTATGCAGTTTTTGGCCGGGTCACAAATGGGATGCATGTGATTAATAGAATGAAGATGGTAAAAACTGGCAATATTGCTGGTTACAGTGATGTCCCCATGGATACCATCACGATTAAATCAATTCGCGTAAAAGAAGCCGCTAAAAAATAATTTTTGAGAGAGTCAAAAAAAGTTATTTCTTTTTTGACTCTCTCTTACTTTCATCTCGTTTTATTTTTCTGATCCTTTCCCGATGGGCCTCATCATTGTAACTAAATCCCAAATCTTCTTGCTGCTCTTTTGGGTGGAAGGAATCTTTTGACGTATCGATATTTTGATCCACTTGATTGATGGTCTGGATGGTATTTACCCCTGTCCCGATACCCGAAGTAGGTAGATTAATTTGCTGGGCGTTTGACCGAGTGCTGACAAAAAGGAGCAAGAACATTAGTATTTGCGGCATAAAAACCTCTGATAATATTTTATCAAATACTCAGAGCGGTCGGCCTTAAGATATCCTTAACTTTTAACTCAATAAGGGTGATTTCAGCAGTTGTGCCCACTCTTAAAAATGGTCCCCAGCTTCCTGTTCCTGGACTCACATAAATCCTCATGTTTCCCACTTGAGAGAGTCCTCTGAAATAGCGGTGAACCATTCTTACCACGAGAGTCCAGGGAAAAAATTGGCCGCCGTGGGTGTGTCCAGAAAGTTGTAAATCAAATCCTGTTTTTGAAGCTTCTTCTGCTACTCCAGGCCTGTGAGAGAGAAGGATTTTATAATCACAATCAGCACCAGCTTCATAAACTAAGTTGAGATCAGCTTTAATCGTCGCAATCTGATCAGGAATTCCTCCCACATAAACGCGGGCCCCATTCTTTAAAATTGTTTTCCCGCGATTCACCAGATTGATCATCCCCACGTTATTCATGACTCCCAACCATTCATTCACATTCCAATAATATTCATGGTTGCCAGGCACATAGAAAGTTCCCAGTTCTGATTTAAGGTTTAAGAGTGGCTGAATTGCTGAGCGATAAGTTTTTACCGGTCCATCTCCGATATCTCCTGTCAAAGCGATCATCTGAGCATTTAGGGCATTAGTTTTTCTCACAACTTTTTCTACATAGCTTGCACTAATAGTGGGGCCAATATGCAGGTCAGAGATCTGAGCGATTTTAAAACCATCGAGTGAAGGATGAAGGTTAGGCACAGTAATAAGTATCTTTTTAATCTTTGGTCCCCACATGGCATAAAGTGAGCCTGCGATAAAAACTAGTAGCGAAAAAAGAATGACCCAAATTCTTGAGAGCGTAAAATCAGAAGTAAGAGAAATGAAGTCTTTGAGTAGAGAAGCGAAAACAAGATAGGTGAGAATACCCAGGGATGTAAAAATAAGATGCAATTGCAGTTCATGAAATTTCTTATAAGGAAATGACAGGATGAGAAGAAGGGGTAGAGCTAAGATCACAGCTTCCAAAGGAGACTCTACAAGTCGCCAATAAAGATAGAAGTAGGTCGGAAGTGAGAAGAATAAAAGCACACCTAGCATGGCCAGAGTTTAGCGCAATTGTTTATAATCAACCATGGCCAATTTTGAGAAAAATCATCCTTTAAATCTCGCTGGTCCTTTGTTTGTAGATACCACCTGCATCGATTGCGGCACCTGTTATCATCTTGGTCCCGAAATCTTTAAAGAGAAAAAAAATCAGTCAACAATTGCCAAGCAACCAGAAAACTTAAATGAATGGTCAGCTGCTAAGCGCGCTATGGTCTCTTGCCCGACAAATTCAATTGGAGTCAAGGCCGCTCCTGAGATTTTCAAGTCGGCCGAGATCAATCTTCCCCTCCTAATTTCAGAAAATGTTTACTACTGCGGCTACACCTCAAAAGATTCTTATGGAGCCTCTTCTTATTTGATCGTAAGACCTGAGGGAAATTACTTAATTGATTCTCCACGTTTTGGGGCTCATCTTGTTTCAGAGTTTGAAAAACTCGGTGGAATTCATTCCATGTTTCTCACTCATCAAGATGATGTGGCCGACCACGCCCTTTTTGCTGAACACTTTAAGTGCCAAAGAGTTATCCATGAAGCTGACGTCAATGGTGACACTCAAGACGTTGAACACATCTTAAAAACCAGCGAGCTTCCTCAAGATTGGGATCATGATCTTAAAATTATCCCCGTTCCAGGACATACTCGCGGACATATAGCTTTTCTCTATCAAAATAAATTTCTCTTCTCAGGAGATCACATTTTCTATGATCCAGATTCTCAGGAACTCACTTCTAGTAAAGGAGTGTGTTGGTATTCGTGGACAGAGCAAATCAAGTCGACTAAAAGTCTTCTCCAAGAAGATTTTGAATGGATCATGCCAGGCCACGGCGGATGGGGACACCTAGGTTCTCAGCAGATGAAGCATGCCTTAGAGAACTTGATTCAAAAGATGGAGCAGAAATGAAAGAAATTAAGCTGAAAGGGGAATTTATCGCCCTTTGTGACCTGATGAAAGTCGCCGACTTGGCAGAAAGTGGTGGGGCGGCCAAACATATCATCGCGGATGGAAAAGTTCTGGTAGATGGACAAGTGGAGCTTCGTAAGCGCTGCAAAATCCGTCAAGGGCAAGAAGTGGATTTTGACGGACAAAAGGTCAAGGTCATCTAATTTAGATAAGCTTAAATTTACGACAAATGCGGCTCTAGTATACTGATCCTGCCCAACTCAAGGAGGAGCCATGTTAGATTCAAATTCAGGTAATATTTCTCAAACCCTTCCTCATAATTCTATGATTAATATCAATCGCGCCTGGGATGTAAATTTCTGGTGTGAAGAACTTAATCTGCGTGCTGAAGAGCTCAAAGAAATCGTGAAACTAGTGGGGCCTTCGATCCATGAAATCAGACTCCATATTTCTAAAAAACTATTGTTGGCCTGGCCGTCGGCATACTAATCCCGACTCGATACAGCATGTTGAGTAAAAATGCGCGTGCAGGTGTTTGCTACAGTTTGTATCAAATGTCATAGACTCATCTTCGGTGTTGGAATATAAATATTTTATACCAACCCAACGAAGGAAATTTTATGAAATTGATCACTCTCGCACTTCTTAGTTCTTTGTCTTTTGAAGTTTTTGCTGCAGAAGGCAAAGCTCAGGTTTTTGGAAATGAATCTGAGCAGATTGTCCAGATCACAGGTGATGCGGCTCTGGTTCTTTATAATAAGCTATCAGCTTCAACCATCACTAGCCGCACTGATGATCAAAATCCTTTGGATTACATTATTATAAAATCGGGTGATAGCTACGATTGTACTCTTTCTGTGAAAGTAGAACTCAGCGGTCAAAAGTATTCTGGCCAATGTCTTATGAGAATCGACAATCCTAGTAACGGAAAGATTGTTAAATTCTAATCATCACATGCAAGCTCAACAACCTTATTATGTAAAGCTCTTGAAGGATTTTCTCTCTCTCAAACAGAGAGAGAATCCTCATTATTCTCTGCGTGCATTTGCTCGCGATGTAGATGTCCATCCTGCGACACTCAGTCAGGTCTTGAAAGGTAATCGCGCACTTCCTGCAAAAAATTCAGCGCAAGTTCTCAAAAGACTCAACTTAAGCGGCAAAGAAATTACTCTTTTTACCGAAAGTTTTTTAAGACATAAAACTTCCCTCGATAAAATTTCTCTTCAAGAAGACGATGAGCGTTTTATTCTAGATGAATCCCATTTTAAGATTATTGCTGAATGGGAGTACTATGCTGTTCTTGAACTTTTTCGACTCGATGATTTTGAAGTAAGTTCAAAGAATATTGCTGATAGACTCAACTTGACCCCCACAAGAGCTGAAGTTGTTTTAGAAAATCTTATCCAAACTGGTTTATTAAAGATGGGTGAGGATGGTAAACTTCTTATGATTCATGAAGAAGTTCGTACGAGTGAAAATATTCAAAATTTAGCTTTAAGACAATCTCATAAAGAAGCCATGGATATGGGGAAAAGCAAACTTGACGATATTGAAGTCGAGTTAAGAGATTTCTCTTCCATGACAGCTGCTCTTGATATCAATATGCTTCCGGAAGCCAAGACTATCATTCGAGAATTTCGTCAGAAGATGGCCGCTCTTTTAAAGAGTGGTGAAAACAAGACGGATGTTTACCAAATGGCGATTCAATTTTATCCACTAACAAATGTATCAAATAAAAATTCAAGGAAATTATCATGAAAAAAATTGTTCTTTTACTAACTCTGCTTTTGTCTGTCGCCAGTTTCGCTGGTGATAAAGGCAACGGCGGCGGTGTTCATCTTTGTCCAAACAAAATCAGCATGTATGACGTTTTCGAAGCAGAAAGCCGTTATGGATTAGACATTTATCGTGGAGGAGTGACCACCCAGGACTACATCAACCGGGCTATGGCCAAAGTCTACAATAGAGCTCCTTTTTTCCATCATGTTCTTCAGCAAAACCTTGCGTATCTCAAGTCTCATCTGGTGATTAAAGACAATATCATTTTAACCCCTGTTCAAGACGCCAACATTCTTTTTGTAGAGGAAGGATGTGAGTATAAACAGCTAGCCAACTGGGATGATCTTTCAGGAAATATTCTTGTTCAAGGCAAGCTCTTCAAAAAACTCTCACCTCTAGACGAAGCTGCCTTCTACATGCATGAAGCAGTTTATAAAATGATGAGAGATGCTTACGGCGAAGTTAACTCAGACCTCTCTCGTAAAATGGTAGGAGGAATGATATCTGATGATAGTGAACTCGGTGATGTTTTGGTTTTTGGACAGAGTTTATATCACTCGATTGTGGTGGCTAAAGACTCACCTGTAGGTCTTCAACATGAATTTGATAAGAAGTTTAATACGCTCAAGCTTCGATATCACTTAGGGCAAGATAGCTTTTATCTTTATCCCTCGATGAAAATTAAATACAAAGTGAACTATTCAGGGCTTGAAGATCTTGAAGCTCGATTTAGAACAGAAAAAGACCCAACCATGAGAGACAGAATTGAGGGCCAGATTATGGTTATTAAACGTGGTGGTGCCTCAGGAGAAATCAACAAAATGGAAGATTCTATTTGGTTTTACTTGCTCTCAGATGATCAAGACGAGGCTCATTTCTCATTTCGAGAGCTCAACGTTGGCTTCTTTACCCTCGAGCCTCAATACAAAACTGAAATCGTATTTACTCTCGAGGTTAACAATATGGTATTGAAAACATATGTGGTCGACGGGAAAGAAATCGATATGGATGGTAAGTATGACTTTAAAATCGGAGTAGTCGTCTCCCAGGATAAACTTCCGGTTGCCCCCTAGGCTCATTTTTTCTATTTAACTTCTCCTTCAGACATGATTTAGTTTTCATAATAACTATTATGAGGTGAATCATGTCTAAGGAATTTAAGCCTTTTGTTGCGGCGAGTGAAACTATCAAAGAGTTCACTTTCGGGCCCATTCTCATGGGTGTTGTCCTCGGTATTCTCTTCGGAGCTTCTTCACTTTATTTGGCCTTGAAAGTAGGGATGACAGTATCTGCGTCAATTCCTGTGGCCGTTCTCTCCATCACTCTCTTTAAAGGTCTCTCAAAAATGTTTGGTCTCCGTAAGGCGACCATCCTTGAGAACAACATGGTTCAGACCACTGGTTCAGCTGGTGAATCCATCGCTTTCGGTGTGGCAGTAACTATGCCGGCCCTTTTAATTTTGGGTTACGACTTAGATCTTAATCGCATCATGACGGTAGCAATCCTTGGAGGATTGATCGGTGTCTTGATGATGATTCCTCTTCGTCAGGCCTTGATTGTGAAAGAACACGGAAAACTCATCTATCCAGAAGGCACTGCCTGCGCGGAAGTATTAATTGTAGGTGAGAAAGGTGGATCTTCAGGAAAGATCGTCTTCGGCGGATTCTTTCTTGGTCTATTTTATAAATTCTTCAACGTGGGTATGCATCTTTGGAAAGATGTTCCGGAAAAAGTATTTACCTTCTTTAAGGGCTCGGCCATTTCAGCGGAAGTGTCTCCTGAACTCTTAGGTGTGGGTTACATTATTGGACTTCGAACAGCTGCCATCATGATGGCCGGTGGGGTTCTTTCAAGTTTTGTTTTGATTCCTATTATTTCATTGTTTGGTGGCAACTTAGTTGAACCACTTTTTCCAGCAAAAATTCTCATTAAAGATATGTCCATTCATGATATCTGGAGAAACTATGTTCTCTATATTGGTGCAGGTGCAGTAGCAGCTGGAGGGATTATTTCTCTTTGCCAAAGTTTGCCCACAATTGTTCACGGAGCAAAATCTGGTCTTGCTAGTGTCTTTGGTGGCAAGGGTGCAGTTGCTGAAAAGAAAGATCGTACTCAGGATGATCTTCCATTCTCTTTTGTTGTGATTGGAACTCTTGTGATGGTTGTGGCCTTATGGTTTGCACCTGCTCTTCACATCAATTTATTTTCGGCGATTCTCATCATCCTATTTGGATTTTTATTTGTGACCGTTTCTTCGCGCTTAACTGGTGAAATCGGTTCATCTTCAAACCCAATTTCAGGTATGACAGTGGCGACTTTGCTTCTTACATGTCTGGTGTTTTTAGCAGTAGGTTGGATTGGACCTGAATACAGGGTGGGTGCTCTTTCAATTGCAGCTGTGGTTTGTATCGCAGCTTCAAACGGCGGAACAACTTCGCAAGATTTAAAAACTGGTTACATCGTGGGTGCCACTCCGAAGTATCAGCAAATCGGTCTTTTGATTGGTGCTCTGACTTCGGCCATCGTGATTGGTTATTCATTACAGCTTTTAAATGATGCTTCTACGGTTTATTCAAAAAAAGTTCCTGACTATACTTACGCTGCTGTTACTTCACTAACTCAAATGCAAAAAGTTAAAGGTCCAGAAGCAGCCGCAGATTCAGCTGAGTATCATGTTCTTCAAGTAACTGAGCAATCTTCACCAGAAGTACTAGCTGCTCTCTCTCCAGGAAAATATCTTTTAGATAATACTGGGAAGGTGACTTACCTAGTGGATCCAGGAATTAATGGAACACTTAATAAGCGTGATGACGGAACAAGTGTGACTAAATACGAAGCTCCCAAAGCTCGTTTGATGTCTCTGATTATTGATGGGATTCTGACTCAAAAACTTCCTTGGGGACTTGTTCTCTTGGGTGTGGCCCTGGCCTTAGTGCTTGAGCTGTGTGGAATTTCAGCTCTTCCGTTTGCGGTGGGTGTGTATCTGCCTATCGCTGCTTCGGCTCCAATCTTTGTTGGGGGAGTTGTGAGATACTTGAGTGAGAGAAAAAGAAAACCAGCAGAGAGTGATGCGGAAGCAGAAACTGGTCCAGGGATTTTGTTCTCATCAGGACTTATCGCTGGTGGGGCGATTGCAGGAATTCTTCTGGCCCTCACACAGGTCATGGATGGATTTGCAGAGAAGCTTGATTTCTCATCTATGATGGGAAGTTTGGCCCAATCAGATTTCTTCTCGTTGATGATCTTCTTGATTGCGGCCGGAGTGTTGTATTTTGTAGGAAAGAAGAAAGCAGAACTCTAACTTAGAACTGACTCAAAGGGCGGGGTCTTCGGATCCTGCCCTTTTTTTATCTCGTAACTCCAAAACCTTCTTTATAGGCCCAGTCCACTTCCCACTTGATAAATGTTTTCTTCTCAAAACCAGTTCTCTCCACAGCTTCCACATCTTTGGGTTGCCAAAAAAACATGTTGGTTCGCAGAATGTAGCAATCAACAGTATTGGGTGTGCCTAGGTATTCAGAATATTTTGTGATGCTTTTGCAGTCGACTTTGTTTTTCATGAAAATATCAGTCCAAATCTTTAGCTTTAAAGGATACTGGCTAAAGCGGGCATCCATGATCCTCTCAGTAGTGGCATTATCCATGCGAACATTCACGTAGGGAGCAGTATGAAACCACCAAGGGAATTTTTCACGTGCGATATATCCGTCAGAGAAAAAGATAAAAGCTTTCATCATTTTAGTGCCGTAGTTTTTATACTCATCGTAAACCCATTTATGGGCCCGATCATAGCACTGAGAACCTTCGATCCATGAGCGGTCAAATTCATTAAGGACATTTTGAGCAACAGCGTAGCTAGCAAGAATTGACGGAGTATAGTTGGACTCAACTTCAACTAAATCTGGAGTATTATCCAATTCAACAGGAGTTCTCACAGCTCTTACCATGGAAATGATGTCCTGATCTTCATCGAGAATAACTTCAACTACGCCACGAGTAGGTACTGAGAAAAAAGCTTTAGAGCTTGTATCAAGGTAGCCAACACGGCCATCCATAAATTTCACCATTAATGTCGCTGGTTGGGCCGGACTTCTAAAAGTCGAATGAATTTCTAATTGTTCAGCATGTGCCATAGATTGAATGGATAATACCAAGAGAGAAAAAAGCACAATTCTCATGACCAAAACTCCTAAAGAGAAAAATTGCTTTTTCTTATATATTTATCCAAAAGGAATAAACAGATCTTTGTTCCCCTATAAGAATGTTTTGTAAAGATTTCACGCCACCCTTAGGGACTAGGTGGCGTGAAATAAAAGCTTTTAATCTTCGATAGTTGACCCTGAGTCATCTACCGATTCACTATCCATTGTTCCACGGCGTGTGGTCGTGGTTGTTTTTGTGCGTTTTGGTCCTGGAGCCTCGGTACCTATAGGACGTGCCATGCGGTCATCTTCCATTTGTTGCTGGGTAGTTGTAGAGCGGTGCAAACTACCATCACTGTCTCGTGACGTTTCTTTCTTCACAGAGGTAGAAGTTGTCTGGGCCGCAGCAGAGAGTGCCAATGTAGCAAGAGTTAAAGCGATTAAGCGTTTCATAGTAACCTCCAGGTTAATTTTCCTGGATTTAGTCTGTCATGAAATCTCAGTAGCTCAATTTAATCCTTCTAGAGTTTTAGAGCGCAGTTGCAAAATCTTGGGCCAATCTTTCCATTAAATATCCAAGTGCATAGGGCACTGAATAGGGGCGCTCAGGAGTGCGAATTGAGTCATGTTCAAAACCAAGTTTGTGCAACCATTCATGAAAAAGGTTATCCGTAACATCCACTGCGGTATACTGATTGAAATACTTTGTATTCATCCAGATGCGATTTGAATTAGCGTAAGTATATCCAATTGTACTAGAGGTATCATCTGTATAAAGTTCGAGTTCAACATCTAGAGCATTGTTGCGATCGGGTCTAAGACTCTCTGCTGCCCATAAAATTTTGTTATAAATTTGTAAATTACTCAGACCACCATTATTAGAAAACGTTTTTTGACCATTGAAATTAAAATTAATGACCGCCTCTTTAAATTCTTCAGTGGCAATAACTTTACGGATAAGTTCAGCGGCTTGTAAAACTTTCTGTTCTTGAGTGGAATTAAAATTTACTAAATCTACATTGGTTTGAAAAGAGTGTGCCTCAACGGGGGCCTGACCTTCTTCAGTGGCAAGCATGGGTTCGTTATAGGGAAGAAGGTTCGAGCTTTCATGCTCACCAGTTGAAGATTTTCCACAAGAGACGGCTAGCACAAATAATAAAACGAAGGTGAGAGATGAGACTTTCTTCATTTGTACTTCGCCGCCAATTCTTCAACTAAGTAACCGATGGCATAAGGTACAGAATGATCACGGGCGACTGAATACTTTGAAGCATGGGCAAAACCTAGCTTATGAGTCCATTCATGAGTCAGGTTGTCTGCGACTTCAACCGGAGTGTAATTATCAAAGTATTTAGTGTTCATCCAAATCCGGACTGTGTCTGGATAGGTGTAACCGATGGTTGAAGTAGACTGATAGTAGAGCTCAAGTTCAACATCCATGATGTTGTTCTTGTTGCCGTTCATGGTCTCTGAACTCTCCAGAATCTTCTGATAGATCTGCTCGTTGGTGAAACCACCGTTATCGATAAAACTTTTAGAACCGTTATAGGTATAGTTGAGGACACGCTCTTTGAATTCTTTTGAAGCGATCACTTTTTTAATCAGCACAATCGCCTTATTTACCTTTTCTTCTTGAGCAGCATTGAAGTTGACCATGTACACGTTAGTGTCCCAAGAGTAGGCCAGAGCGGGTACAGCGGGATCTGATGGTTCATCTGCCGGTGGAATCGGATCAGTCCCTGTCGTAGGATCTATTGGAGTGGTAGGAGTAGTTGAGCAAGTTGCTGTCTCTCCAATGGAAGTGGTGGCGTCGGATTTATTACAAGCGTCTTCGGGATTTTTATTACATGAAACGAGGAAAAATAAAAAAAACATAAGTGAAAACGTTTTTGTCATCGTTACCGTCCTTGGTCTTTTCATTTTGACACAGTGAAAGTTTTGAGCAATCGAGGTAAATGTTTCTATGGGCAGTGGTAGAGATACTAATAAGTGTGAAGGTTTTCTGAGAGGAGAAAAAACAAAATCTAGCGCTCAGCTAAAGCATTACAAGGTCTTAAAAAGAAATGGTCAGGTACAAGTTGGGACTAGATGAGAAGACTGTGGAAGCAGATGAGTTTCACTCTGGTAAGAAATTATTGACATGAAAAAAGCCGAGTTAAACTCGGCTTTTTAAAAAGTATGTTTAGAGATAATTTTTCGAAAGAGACTTCACCAAGTAACCAATGGCATAGGGAACTGAGTGGCCGCGAGAAGGTGTAGCATCTACCGCATGTTTGAAACCAATTTTATGAAGCCATTCATGAAACATATTGTCTGCCACTTGAGAAGCATTGAACTTACTGAAGTACTTGGTATTCATAAATATTCGAACAACATTAGGGTAGGTGTAACCAATGGTATTAGATCCATCGTCGCCATAGAGCTCAATTTCTAAATCCATGGTGTTGTTGCGGCCACCATTTGACATTTTCTCTGAAGCTTCAAGGATTTTTTTGTAGACTTGGGCATTTGTCATATCCGCATCGATAAAAGCTTTTTTACCATTATAGTAATAATTAATAATGCGATTTTTAAATTCAGTAGAGGCGACCACTTTTTTAATAAGCTCCGCTGCTCTCGTAATCTTTTCTTCTTGAGCGGCGCTGAATCCTACCATGATGGGATTCACTTCAAAAGTTTTAGCGGCACCCGGTACAGGGGTAGAGTTTGAGATTTCTTCTTGATCAAGATTTAAACCGCTATCGGTTGAATCTCCGCTACCGCCTTTACCGCAAGACAACAAAATGAGAAATAAAAACAAGAGTGAAAAAGATTGTTTAACCGTCATGAACACTTCCTTAGTTTGTTTTTAGAATCAACTTCGATGTAGATTCTTTAGGCATTCTTTAGATATGAATTCATGGTGACACAGGAATAGATTAGGATCAATCCTTTACGGACACAATATTGATTATTTCTTAAGTATGAAAAAATTTTTCAAGCGGTTAGTGAATTAGAAGTAAGATGAATAACTGACTTAGAGTGTGAGAGATTTTGCTTTTTTCCGATATAGAGAGACTTTCAACAAGACTTTCTTAATTCAAGGGAGGCGATTTTTTTCGGAAGTATTGGGTCACTTCATTGATTCTTGCTACGATATCTGTTTAGAGATCACGGGGCTTTGTGAGATCATAGAAGTTTTCCATGAAGCGTTTATCAAATTCTTCATGAGATACCTTTTGAAACTGATCATCTGTTGAACGTGGTATTGTATTTGGTATTAGGCAGTTTGATTTAAAGTAGGTCTATCCACCATTACGACCACTTCTTCTTCACCTTCATCATCTGGCCCAACATTGACCCAGGCCTGAGGGACAATAAGACTCGCAAGTAATACCATTTTGACCATCCACATACATACTCCTTAGCCAAAACCCTGGAAGGGAGGTTTCTAACGAAATATTTAGCAATTTCTGGGCCATCTATTCTTAACAGAACTGCTGCTCTCAACAACCTTCAGAATAGATTCAGGATAAACTTTTTTCACATCCTTTCAAATTTGATATCGTTGTTACTGTCCGGGGATCTTAAACCCTAAGTGAGGTACAAAAATTTACAGGAGTAGATTTTTTGCTTCGAAAAAGGTGAAAGATATTTAACCGGATATAAAGAAAGCCACCTTCGGGTGGCTTTCTTATTGAAAGGATTTCATGAACAATATGTGGTCTCTTACTACACCTGCTATAGAATTAGCTCTTCGTTTCGCCTTCGTTTTTACATTCCTTTTCATTGTGTTCCGGGTCTGGGGACGGAAACATCTTGGTTCTCTTTCTCCTTTTGATTTTATTCTTTTGCTGATCATGAGCGAAGCTGTTCAAAACGCCCTAGTGAGTAATGATAAAAGTGTAACAGGAGGTATGATCACAGTACTCACGATGATATTATTGAATGTCATTTTGAATAGGCTAACCTTCCATTCAAGAAAACTTGAAAATATTATAGATGGCCAACCTATAGTCTTAATCCATGAGGGTAAGGTTGATTTCAATAAGCTTAAGCAGGAGACCATTACCTTCTTGGAGCTAATGGAAGCCTTAAGAAGTGAAGGAGTCATGGAAATTCATCAAGTTCGTCATGCCTGTCTAGAAACCAGTGGAAAAATTTCAGTAGTTAAGAAAGACTAAAAATCAGGTACAAAAATCAAGCAGAGTGTTGTAGGATGCGCCATCTTTAAAAGGAACATCCTATGGCCTTCGAACATTCGTTTAATCGCGACCTCGCCCGTAAACTTGCACGCCAAGCAGATCCGGAAAAATTCTTAGACAAAGAAATGGGAGAAATGCGCAAACGTATGCTTGAACTCAATGCTGCTCGTGAAAAGATGGCCGAGGGTTACCAAATTGTTCTTGAAGGTCTCAAAAAAGCTTTTCCTAATATTGATCTCTCCGATAAAAATCTTGATGGAACACCTAATCGCATGGCCCGTGCCTTGATTGAAGTTTGCTCTGGTTTAGGAACAAATGAGAAAGAGATTTTTTCAACCACTTTTCCGGCCGAAAATTACAATGAAGTGATCATCCTTCGGGATATTGATTATACATCTCTTTGTAGTCATCACTTCTTTCCATTCACTGGTAAGGCCCATGTAGGTTATTTGCCTGATACTTCACAGGGAAATGAATCAAGAGTTGTAGGCCTCTCAAAATTGGCCCATATTGTAGATTGCCATGCTCAACGTCCTCAACTTCAAGAGCGTCTTTGTTACAACATTATGGACTCAATTAAGAATGAGCTTAAGCCTGCAGGTGTGATGGTAGTGATTGAAGGCTCCCACGGATGTCTGACATGTAGGAGTGCTAAAAAGGCTAACGCTAGTATGGTGACATCTGCTCTTCATGGCAAGTTTCAAGACGATCCAAAGCTTCGTGGCGAATTTCTAAGTCTGATTGGAAAACAAAGCTAATTATTGAAGTTGGATTTGAGAAGCAGCATTGGCCGTGACTTTAAACCAACTATAGGCGCGGGTGTCCCAGCGGTCGGCATAAGTTCTACCGAAAGAATCACGAACGTAGAATATACCCTTAGGATCACATTCTGTAGGATCTTCAACGAGGTAGCATTCTCCTTCTTCATTATCATCATAGCCCACAATTAAAACCACATGCCAGTATCCATCATCCACGTAATTGATGATCACAGGAGCATGATTTTTAACCAAGGCCTGTTTGATAGTGGTGATGTCTTCAGGCAAGATCACACGGGTCGCCCATTTTTTTCCACGGGTAAAGAGATGGGTGGTTTTCACCAGGGGAGTTTTTACTCGGGGCAAAGTGTAATATTCAGGATGTTTATTCCATACAGTGTAGTTTGTCGTGCCGTCTGAATTTTCACCAACAAAAGGCCAATCTCTATTAAGAATGGCTTCTCCATAATTAAAGTTCATAACTGGCTGCTGAATAAAATGATAAACAGGATAGCGATTATCGTAGAAATTTTTCTGCCAAATGAGAAAAGACTCTGAAAGATCATTCTTTCCATTCACCTGAGGATTTTTAAGACCATCTCTTTTATTCATTAAAAGCTCCATTGCTCCAGTGGAGGCAATGAAGAGGCAAGTATTTGTTTCTGCTTGAAAAGGGGCCGGCTGAACAAAATCTAAAAGCTCTTTATACGAAGAAGGCAGCTCCACTGTAGCATGAGAAACTGTTGATAAGAGCATCAAGACCAATAAAAGTTTCATAGCTATTCTCATAAACCCCATCCCTACTAAAAAGGCAGCTACCATAGATAAATTAGACCCATAAAGCATTGTAGAACTGATCTTAGAATGGTTAGTTCAGTCTGTCTTGCGCAAGGATAAGTATGTTTAAGTTTTTTGGTAAAATCATGATTTTTGGGACTCTTTTGGGGTCTTTATCTGCTCTTGCCGATGCCTGTAAGGTCTATGGAATTTCAGACAGTCCTCAATCCTTGACCTGCCACTTTCGTACGAGAGAATTAAAGCTCAGTTGTGTAAATGGACAATATGTTTTGGGTGGACTCAATGTTACTCAGGCCTTTCATATGGAAGTTGAAAGAGGCTCTTCACCTTTAGTCTTCCAAGCACCTGATCTTAAACTCACAGCTACGAAAATGAACCGTTTCTTCCAAGCAGAGCTTGAAGACCGCGGCGGGATTTCTCATGGTACTTGCCGTTAAATTCTTAAATCTCTAATTGTTCGCAGACAAATGGGGATGATTTAAGCCACTGTTTTGATTTGATTTTAGTGAAAACACATTTCCCTATTGAACTCTGAAAGACATTTTAGATCCCTTAGAAGAAGAGATTTCAAATCAATCAAGATTGATAGAAATACTTTTTCTCCAAAACCTCTAGTTTTAGCATGAGCTAGCTAGATTTTAAAACTGAAACACCATATCGACTATAGACGCTTATAAAATCCTCAGTTGTCTGCGAACAATGTAAATCTTTAGATTCACTTAAGGCAAACCATTGCTCGTCCCTTGCCGTTACTGCGGCTTTTTGGCATCATTTTAAACCCATGAATAAGAGTAAGATGTTAACTGCAGACGAGTATCGGGAGATTGCTAATCTACCCACTCATATTATTGTCATTATCCAAGCCGATGGAACATTATATAAAGTGAGCGAAGAGGCCAATCCTGTACTGGGTTGGGAGCCGGAAGAAGCTATTGGCGAGTCCATGTCAAAATTTGTTCATCCCGATGATATGGATGAAGCCTTTGGCATGATCGGGGGCGTTTTTCTTGGTACTTGTTCATTAGTGACTGACGTTCGAGTCCGATGTTTACATAAAGATGGCGGCTATCGTTGGATTTCTTGGACGTTTAAACCCCGGGGTGGCCTGGTATTTGGCCTAGGAATTGATGTTACAGATAAAGTTGAATTTGAAGAGGCCTTTTCTCTGCAATCTTTAATATTGGAGAGTATTAGTGAAGCTGTCACCATCGTTGATCAAAATGGAAAAATTTCCTTTATCAATACCGCTGCGGAAAAGCTCTACGGATACGAGAGTGGAGAATTAATCGGCTGTCATTTTTTACAAATCAGTGGTTTTTCCAAAGAAATTAGCAAAATGAAATTGGGAAGAATCTTAGCAGAGATTGAAGAAAATGGAATTTGGATTGGTGAATGGGAGAGTGTGCGCAAAGGTGGAGTGACACTTACCACTGCTTGTCGAGTCACTAACTTAAATTTAAAAAACGAAACTTACTATGTGAATGTTCAGCGGGATATCACTAAAACAAAAAAAGAACAGCAGAATCAGCAAGAATTACAAAACAGATTTAAAACTTTCTTTGAGCAATCAACTTTGCCAATGGGGATTTATGATCTCAAGGGAAATCCTCTTGAAGTCAATCATGCGTGGGAAAACCTCTTTGATACCACTAAAGCTCAACTCGAGGGATATAATATTCTCACTGATGCTTCGAGCAAGACCACAGGTATTTATGACTATCTCATCCGAGCATATACTGGTGAAGAAGTTGAAGTTCCTGCGTTCCGCCTAGATCCTTCTAAACTCAAAAGCGGTGGACGCGCGCGATGGATTGAAGCATGGTTTTCTCCAGTCAAAGATGAGAATGGTAACATCAGAGAACTGGCCATGATTCTTAAAGATGTCACTGAGACTAAAGAGACCCAGGAAGCACTTGTGCAAAGTGTGGTTGATCGCAAAGACGCTCAAGATAGATTCCAAATGCTTTCGGATCGGTTAAGTCTGGCCGTTAAAGTGGGAAAAATTGGAATCTGGGAATGGGTTCCTGGAACTAGTTTAGTCAAATGGGATGAAACGACCGAAGAAATATTTGGTTATGCTCACCTTTCATTTCCCCAAACTTTAGAGGCCTATTCACAGGGCCTTTATCCAGATGACCGAGAATTATTGTGGAGTACAGTAAATCAGTCCATTCTCACAAAAAAGCCTTTCCTTATGGATCACAGAATTATCCGTCTTGATGGAAGTATGAGATGGGTTCAGAGCTCTGGAATGGCCTTTCATGATGATTCAGGTGTGGCCTATCAGATTATAGGTACAGTAATTGATATTACTGACCGCAAACAGGCAGAAGAAGATCAAAAGTTTTTGGCTGAGGCTTCTGATATTCTTTCTGTTTCATTTAACTATCAAGAAAATATCAATCGATTGAGTGAATATGCGGCCAACTATTTTTGCGATGGCTGCTTGGTGGACCAACTTCATATAGATGGAAGCATTGAGCGTATCGTTGCAGTTCATCCTGATCCTCAGATACGGTTAAAGATGCTTAATCTGCAAAAAGATTATCCTCATCGTTATGAAGGAGATCACCCACTTTTTACCGCACTGGTAACAGGTAAAACTGTATTTCACCAAGATATTAAGGAACTTGAAAAATCTAAAGATATGCCAGGTGAAAGCTATTATAAAGAACTTGATTTTGCCAATTGTCGCTCATCTATTGTGACCAGACTTAAAGGTCGGGAGAGTCTTTTAGGAACCATCACTTTTTTTACCGTCCGTGGTAGTCATCATCAATTTGAAAAAAGAAATCTTTGGCTAGCTGAAGAACTGGCCTACCGGATTTCCATGGCCCTAGAAAATTCTCTGCTTTATTTAAATTCTCAAGAAGCAATCCGAATGCGTGATGAATTTCTCTCTATTGCTTCTCATGAACTTAAAACACCACTCACTAGTTTGACTTTGCAAAATCATATGCGAACACGGCAGATTCAAAGAGGGCAAGATGGCCCTCTCGACCCTCAACGAATGCTTAAATATCTTGAAGCAGATGATAAGCAGCTCTCACGCATCACGCGGTT
>CAMDDI010000029.1 GCA_945890905.1 Bacteriovorax stolpii | reverse complement strand
CTAGGGGCCCGTCTCTCTAGTATAGAAAAAGAAATCGGCAGTAAAAATAATCTCTACCTTTCAAGTATCGGACAGATTAACCAGTTTGAAGGGGATATTAAACTCTACCGCGATCGACTTAAAGAAATTAAGCAGCAAGTAAGTGATGCTCAGATTGAGAATAAAAAAATCATGAAGAGTTATCTCATCGAGAGCGAAAACGAAGCTACTCAAGAATGGCAGCGGCGTGTACATCTAGAACTTTTAAAGCAAGCCCAGAATAAACTCAAGGTGAAGCAAGAAGAATTAGTTTCATTTGAATCTAAGATTGCGCAGTTTGATGAAAAAATTGCGGGTTTAAAACAAAATGAAGAAGAGCTCTCGCAAGTGATCAAAGAACTTGAGACCCGCAAAAAAGTCGCCATGGATCTCTACATGGCACGGGTTCAGAATAAGAAAAAAATGGAGAGCTTAGTTCAAACACAGAAGCTTGAGAAAAAACTGGCCGAAGTTAAAAAAGAATTTAGCCGTGCTCCAATTGTATTGTCCAAGCCTGACCGCTACTTTGGAAAACCAGTTGAGGATTTCCTGACTTATACTGCTAGTCCTAAGGGTGTCACGTTTAAGTATCAGTCAGTTCAACCCATCAAGGCGGTGGGAAGTGGTAAGGTTGTTTTCGCTGGAGATCTTGCAAGTTATGGGCAAGTTGTGTTGATTGATCATGGTCACGATCTTCGAACAGTGCTCTTAGGCCGCATGAATATTAAAGTGAAAAAAAATGACACAGTAGAAACAGGCGAAGTTCTGGCCTACACTCAAAATGATACCCAAGAAGCTCAGAATTTATACTTCGAAGTCCGTAAGAAAAATACCGCCCAAAACACTATTTTGTGGTTAGACCAGAGTGGAGTGAGTAAAATCTAAGACGATCAAAAAGTCTTAGGAGAACTCATGAACCGCTCGCTTGCTGTCCTACTCATTTTCATTACCTTTTCTTATTCAGCTTTCTGTTTAGATGCGGCCAAACCAGTGCCTAAGCTTGTTGAGAATAAATCCCGCTTTGAGCAACTCGAACTCTTCAATAAAGTACTCTTCTTAGTTGAAAACCAATACTACCGTGAAGTGAGTACAGAAAAACTTATTGAAGGTGCACTCAAAGGAATGATGGAGACTCTTGATCCTCATTCTGCATTTCTAAATCGTGATTTTTTTGAAAAAATGCAAAACGACACCCAAGGTGAGTTCGGAGGCCTGGGACTTGAAGTCACTCAAAAAGAAGGAGTGATCTATATCATTACTCCGATTGATGATACTCCCGCCTTCCGTGCAGGGATTAAACCCAAAGATAAGCTCGTTGAAATTAATCATGAACCCATCGTAGGGATGACTCTTGAGCAGTCTATTGAAAGAATGCGCGGTAAAGTGGGAGAGAAAATTCATCTCGGCATTTTGCGAGAAGATGATGATGGTATTAAGCATTTCATTCTTAAACGTGAAGTGATTAAAGTAAAGCCAGTTAAGTTTGAATTAGTTCAAGATCGTTATGCTTATATCCGCCTGACTCAATTTCAAAAACGCTCTTACGAATCCATTGTGGATGCGCTCAAGGAAATGAAGCCCAAGGCAGATAAGAAAGGTGGTTTTGCTGGAATCCTTCTGGATCTTCGCTCAAATCCTGGTGGTCTCTTAGATCAAGCAGTAGATGTATCTTCAATCTTTCTAAAGGAAGGTGTTGTCGTTTCCACTGAGTCTCGTGATCCTCAGAACAAAGATATTCGTTATGTAAAAAAATCAGGCTTTAAAGATTTATCCACTCCACTTATTGTTCTGATTAATGGAGCTTCTGCTTCAGCTTCTGAAATTGTGGCCGGTGCACTTCAAGATTATAAACGTGGTGTGATCATGGGCTCACAATCATTTGGTAAGGGCTCGGTTCAAACCGTAGCTCAGCTAGATAAGTTTACGGGTGTGAAGCTTACCATTGCTCAGTACATGACTCCACTTAACCGTAAAATTCAGGCCGTTGGTATTGTTCCTGACGTTGCCCTAGATGAATCTGAGAATGCAGATAAAGATCGCAAAGAAGACCGCTACATTCGTGAAAAAGATCTAAAGAATCATCTGACTGCCACCATTGAAACAGAAGCAGAAAGAAAAGAGCGAGAAGTGACAGAGAGACTTGATCGCAACCGCAGAATCAAAGAAATGGAAGCCCGCAAAAAAGCAACTCCTGTAGTTGCAGGCGCTAAAAAAGATAAAGATAGAGAAGATGAGATATTTAAAACCTATAAGGCACATGACGATTTCCAAGTTAAGGAAGCCATCAAGTATCTTCAAACAAGTCATGCTTCTGAAGCGGCAAAAACTCAAAAGCAATGATCGGATTTGAAGCTGCGACTGTTTCTGAGCTAGTTGATTCTATCAAGGATGTTCTTGAAGAGCAGTTTCACGAAGTTATGGTTCAGGGTGAAGTCACAAATCTTTCACCATCTTCTGCCGGGCACTGGTACTTTACACTCTCAGATGAAAACGCCTGCATCTCATGTGCACTTTTTAAAGGGGATGCACTTCGTAATCCACTCATCCGCACTCTTAAAAATGGCGACAAAATTGTTGTGGCCGGTCCTATCAGTGTTTATCAAAAACGCGGATCCTTTCAAATTTTGGCGAAGAGAATTCTTCCCGCTGGCGAAGGGCAACTTAAACTTCAGTACGAAAAACTTAAGGCCAAACTTGCTCAAGAGGGTCTCTTTGACTTAGAAATGAAAAAAGAAATCCCTGCCTTGCCGAAGAAAATTGCTGTGATCACTGCTCTACATGGAGCCGCACTTCAAGATTTTCTCAATGTTATGAAAAGGCGCTCTCTTTGGTTAGATATTGTGATTGTTCCTGCTGTAGTTCAAGGTGCTGGGTCTGGTAAATCATTAGTGGAAGCTCTTAAGAAAGCCCAAGATTTAGAATCAGTTGAAGTGATTGTCCTCACTCGTGGCGGAGGAAGCTTAGAAGATCTGTGGTCTTTTAATGACGAAGCACTTGTGCGTGAAATATCAAACTGCCAAATTCCGGTGATAAGTGCTGTAGGTCACCAAGTGGATTTCACCCTTTGCGATTATGTGGCGGATCTGCGCTCAGAAACTCCAACTGCTGCAGCGGAAACTCTTTCTCAACCCCAAACTGAGCTCAAGGCCCGCTTAGTTTTTTGTCAGACTCATTTAAAGTCTGATCTCTTCAAGACTTATCAAAGTGTTCAGCTCATGAGTCAGAAGTTTCATCCCCGAGAACTTCTAGGTCTTATTTTTCAAAAGCTACAAGTGGCCCAGAAAAATCTCTCCAATATTAGACTCATCGATCGAGCTGAAGAGTTGATTGGTCATCATGAAGCTTCTCAGCGCCTTGATGAAAACTTCATGCGACTAAACCACGCCGTAGAAATTAAAACCTCAAGGCTTAAGGAAGACATCAAGCGCTTTGAGCAAGTCCTGGGTGCTCTAAATCCTAAGCAAGTTTTAGGACGCGGATACGCTTTTCTTCAAGCTCCTAAGGGGGCAGTCATTGCTTCTGCTGCTAGTTTTAATAGCTTGGCCCCAGGAACTTCTTTTAAAATTCAATTCCATGACGGTTTGGGTTCGGCCCAAAAGGAAAGTAAATGAAACTGCTTCTTATCTTCCTAGCACTCAGCTCTCAGGCTTTTGGTCATGATGTTTCAAAGGCGATTATTCATCCGGGTGAAGTGAGATGGACTGAATTTCCAGCAACAAGTGATAAGTCTATATTCAGTTGTCGCGGCAACATTATCAAGTATGCCTATAAAGATCGCAAAGGTGTGGCCATGGTGGTGGAGAGTTACTTCTCTGAGCTTAAGCCTTTTAAATGTCTGGTTGAGTTTAATGGAAAAACCGAACATGAAATTTTATTTCAAGTAGAAGACAAAGAATATAAAGCTGAACAACTTAAAGTAGATCCTAAAAAAATTAAGCTCGCGATCAAAGATGAGCAGAGAGTTTGGGCCGAACAGCAAGTCCTTAATCGCATCTATGCATCTTCGGTTAAGGACTTCCAGTTTCAAAAAAGTTTTGTGCAACCATTAAAGAGTGCCATCACCAGTGTGTATGGAATGAAGCGTGTTTATAATAATCAAAAAAAGGGCCAACATTTAGGTATTGATTACCGTGCTCCCATCGGTGAAAAAGTTCCTGCCACAAATGGTGGATTGGTGGTATTTGCAGGAGACCTTTTTTATACTGGCTGGACTGTGATTTTAGATCACGGCCTAGATGTCTTCACAGTTTATGGCCATTTATCTCAAACTTTAGTGCCAGTAGGTAAAAAAGTTGAGCGAGATGAGATCATCGGTCTTTCAGGAAATACTGGCCGAACTTCTGGTCCACATCTGCATTGGGGTGTAAAAATTCAAGGACAATATGTTGATGGGATGTCGCTTATTGATGAAACGCAGAAGCACTTACCCAACTAATGTTGTCTTATTCTGGATATCTCACATTCCGGATTGATCCTCTTCTTGGTAGTGACTTAAAAAAGTTACTGGAAAGTTTATTATCTGAATTTAAAGAAGCTGAAATTTTAGAACTCAAAGAGTGGAAAAAATCTATCACGGAAAAGCTTCAAGTGGATTTCATTTCTGAAGGTTCCCTTCATCTTATCAGTCCAGGTGACCATTTAAAGATCTGTCTGCTTGATCGAAATCAAGGACTCTTTAGCTTCGGGCAAAATCTTGAAGGGTCTGAAGTCGATGCAATTTTAGATGACTCCATTGATCTACGCCAAATCGAGCGTTTAGTTTCTCCCGCACTTCAGCGCATTTTGCGATCTAAAGAAGAAGCTCTTTTTGCTATTTCAGTGAAGAACTTAAAAAGGTTTGAAAGCAAGGTAAGAACATCCGCTCAAGATCATGAGAACGATCCTGAGCTTACTTCAGATAGTCTTCTGAATTATACTCAGACTTTGGTTGAGCTAGAACGAGATCTTATTCATTCAGATGATATTGAAAAGATGGGCAAGATTATAAAGATCTTCACAAAAAACAATATTGAGAAATCAAAATTTCAGCTTTTTACGAGTCGAGATCTCTATCAAGTGGAGCAGTCAAAAAATCTTCTTCCCCTCCCGGCCTATCGGGGTGAGTTTTTGGCGCTAGAAATGAACTGGGAGGATCAAAACGACTTTCGACAAATCAAACGTTTTTTCTTCTATTCTACTTTGGTGAGCTTTTTTCTATCGCAGCGTGAAATGAAAGATCCTTTTTTTAATGAAGATCTTTGGGTGGGAGTATTAGATTCTATTCCGTTCCCTGTGGCCTTACTTTCAGATCAGGCAGAGGTGTATCAGCACAACTCTTTATTTGCTAAACTCAACTTTCCACCCCTTGATTGTTTAAAACTCAAGCTCCGTGAAAAGATTATGATCAACGACATCCCTTATAATATTTTTAAAAAAGAAGTCTTTCACTTAGATGAAAAAAAGATTCTTTTTGTTTTCTTCACTGAGAGCTTCTTTCTAAAAGGGGACGGTAACCTCACCCCATCTGGGCAAGAGCTGGGTATTATCAGCTCAAGCATTGCGCATGAGTTAAATAATCCTATTGCTGGTATACAGGCGGCCTTAAGTCTTCTTATGTTGGATGATGAGCTTAATGAAGAGGCCAAGCATACTTTAGTTGAAATGAAGAATGGGGCCATGAGATGTAAACAACTCATTGAAACTTTTCTTGGATTTTCCCGGGCCAATCCTGGCAATATTCAAACCCGTGACCATAAAATGAGTCCTGTTGAAGTGTGCTATCAGCAAGCGCAGAATCTTCTGCGCTTTCGCACCGTAGAGAGTGGAATTCGATTTTCACTTGAATATTCTAAGCATACAGATTTTAGGGCCCAGGTGAATTTGAGTCTATTGACCATGACGTTTTACTTGATCATGGGAGAGCTTATGACTCTATATTCTCACCAGCTTTTGGTGGCCAGGTCAAATCAAATAGAAAAAGTTATCAAGGGGGAGATCATTGAGTCTTCTCAGGAAATTCAGATTCAATTACATGAACTTAATATCTCAACATTGTCTCTTTCAAAACTAATTCAGAATCTTTTGACCATTGAAAATTTTGTTTTGCAGGTTTCAGACTATTCTTTGCGCTTTATTTACAGTCCACCCAGAGAAAATTAAAGATGCTTAGCAGGGAACTGGTAGCGGTCAGATTCCTGGAAGGCCAGCTGCTCAATGTGATCAAGGTAGGTCTTGCGCTCATCTTTGATATCAGAAGCCTTCAGAGTTAAATAAACCTGTGGCTCCTTAACCAAAGAATCCTTAAATAAGCTTAAAAAAACATCTTTGATATCATTTTGAATGAAGACTTTCTTGCGCCCTTTTTGTTGGGTTTCAAAGCGTATCACCTGATTTAAGAGAAACTGATGAAGTTTCTTTTTATGAGAAGGAAATTTAAAAATTAATTGAGAATAAGGTGAGAAGTTTAAAAAGCTATAAACGATAAATTGCCCGGAAATTAAATGAGGAGTAATCACAAAATCATGTTCATCAATTAAGTGAGGTGCAGGTGGAAGTTGGTGGCGCGACTTCAGATATTCCACCGCCTTCTTTCGATACACTTCAGGAATTTTTATGAAATTTGAATTCATAAAAAAGAGCCCTTCAATGAAAGGACCGCATAATCTGATATGTATTTGATTCCAACGGAATCCTTCAAAATATGTCTTGAGGCCTTCGAATTCTAAAGAAGGATTCTTAAGTGGAAGAATGGTGAGAATCACACCGTTGTCTCCCTTAATCGTTACAATAGAAGGATTCTCAATTTTAGAGAGAACCTCAAATACTCTCGGAAGACCTTCTTCCATTTCAATGATGGCCCTGTCGAGTTCAAATTTATTTCGAGGGTAGTATAGTTGATTCACTTTCCGGATATTTTTACTTTCAAAAATATCAAAATATTTTAGAAGTAATTTTGCCGTGGCCCGGGCATCTTCAATGGCCCTATGGGCCTGGGAGTGGGAGATTCCAAAGATTTGCGACATGTAAGCTAGGTTAGAGCTCATGATGTCGGGGATCATGTACTTAGTCATGATATTAGTACAAATCACTTTGTTATCTAAAGTTGGACGCTGCTGTTTTTTTAGAACTCCATTAAGAAAGGGAATATCAAAAGAGGTATTGTGAGCAACTAAAACTGAATCTCCGATAAATTGCAGGATTTCATCAATCACTTCTTCAATCTTAGGAGCATGCTCCACATCGGCTTTACGAATCCCAGTAAGCTTTTGAACAAAATCAGGAATCTCTTTCATGGGATTAATGAGAAAACTTCTCTCTTCAGATATCTGGCGGTTTTCTATTTTCACCATTCCAACTTCAATAATTTTTTCTGTTTCGGGGTTTCCGCCAGTGGTCTCAAGATCGATGACACAAAAACTTAATGAGCGGAGTAATTCATCGGACGAGTTAAAATTCTGTTCTGACATGTAATAAAAGGAACATTCGTTCCTTCCTTTTTATGAATGTATTTATCTCAGATCAAGTGATCTGGAGTAAAAGCGTGAGTGAGAAGCTCTTTAAGTTTCTTAGTGACTTCATTTTTGTTACCAAAGGTAACTTCCAAATCAGGTCCTCCAAATTCGGCCATCACCTGTAAGCACATGCCACACGGAGGCCAGCCATCAATGGTATAAACGTAGATCTTTTTAATATCTTTATGTCCCTCGGATACAGCTTTCCAAATGGCCACCCGCTCAGCACACACAGTTCCACCAAAACTAGAATTTTCAACATTGCAGCCCTGAAAAACTGTTCCATCAGCAGTTGAAAGTGCGCAGCCAACTTTGGCCTTGGAATAAGGGGAGTAAGACCTAGTAGAGGCATCAATGGCGAGATCTCTGAGGCTTTTAGACATTTAGACTTTTCCCAGCTTTTTCAGTTCCCCAATAGTTTCAGTCAAAATGGTAGCAAATCCAACCATGGCCTTTTCTGCCACCTTTTTTACGTCGGCGTGATTGAGTTTTTCCGCCTTAATTCCTGCTGCGTAATTGGTAATACAGGCCACACCCGCCACTCTTAAACCTAAGTGATTGGCCGCAATGACTTCAGGCACTGTACTCATTCCCACTAAGTCAGCTCCGATTGTACGAAGCATTCTGATCTCTGCAGGAGTTTCATAAGTAGGACCCAAAACAGAGCAATAAACTCCAGATTTCATTTCCACATGGTGATTCTTAGCGACCGAGGTCATAAGATTTATCAGTTCCACATCATAGGCATTAGTCATATCCGGAAAGCGAGGACCTAGTTCAGCGATATTGGGACCCACGAGAGGATTTCTGCCAGAGAGATTAATGTGATCGTTAATGGATACTAGATCTCCAGGATGAAAATCAGCATTGATACCACCAGAAGCGTTCGTGAGAAAAAGCATCTCTACACCCAGGGCCGCAAGCGTGCGGACAGGATGAACTATTTCGTCCATGGGGTGACCTTCATAAGCATGAAGCCGGCCCTGAAGAGCGGCCACAGTTACTCCGTGAACTTCACCTATGATTAAGCGGCCTTCATGACCTTCAACACTGGTGCGACGGAAATGGGGAATATCTTGATAAGGAATTATCACTTTATTTTGAATTTGATCGACATAGATTCCAAGCCCCGATCCAAGAACCATTCCGATTTTTGGTTTAGTACTGATCTTTGATAGGATGTACTGAGAGGCCTCAAGAATTTTAGACATGGCCATCATGGTCGGTTTCCTTGCTAGAGTTTTTCTAAAATAAGTTTAGGAGCTTTTACTTTCATCGCTGACATCACAATCACTTCTTTTAAAAAAGTGTTTTTGATTTTCTCGACGGCATCTTTTTGATGATCGTGATGGGAGATGGTGAAAATAGTTTCACCTTTCTTCACTTGGTCACCAATCTTTTTATGGAATTCAAATCCAACTGCGTGATCAATTTTATCAGTTTTCATTTTGCGCCCTCCTCCCAACTCAATGAGAAGAAGTCCGATTTCGGCGTTCTGAAACATTTTAATATATCCGCTCTTAAGAGCTTTGATTTCAGTTTTAACTTTGGCCTGTGGAAGAAGAGAGTAGTCATCGACTACGCGCTCATCGCCTCCTTGAGATTTTAAAAGTTTTCTGAATTCCGCTAAAGCTTTGCCAGAACTCACCATTTCTAAAGCTCTCTTCTTCGCCTTCTCAAAAGTTTTATCAATACCAGCTTGATGAATCATGTGAGCGGCCAATTCGATGGAGAGGTCAGTCAGATCTTTTGGACCTCGACCCTTAAGAGTCTCAATGCTTTCAATGATTTCATTTGAATGACCAACCATATTCCCTAGGGGTTGATTCATGTCTGTTATGAGGGCCACAGCTTTTTTCTTAAAACGCTTAGATGTCTGAATTAAACTTTTGCCAAGGGCGCGGGCATCTTTTGGATTACGCATAAAGGCCCCGGTGCCGTACTTAATATCAAAAACTATTCCGTTGGCACCTTCAGCAAGTTTCTTGCTCATAATTGAAGCCGTGATAAGCGGAATTGAATCAATGGTGGCCGTCACATCCCTGAGTGCGTAGATTAAGCGGTCGGCCGGTGCGATTTCTGGAGTTTGACCAATGAGAACTAGGCCTTCTTCATTTAATTTTTGCTGAAAAGTTTTAAGGTCTAGAGCGGTATTAAATCCAGAAATGGCTTCAATCTTATCTACTGTTCCACCAGTATGACCCAAGCCGCGGCCAGCGATCATGGGAACTTTTACTCCCGCCGCTGAAGCAATAGGGGCAAGAACAAATGAGGCCTTATCACCGATGCCACCAGTTGAGTGTTTATCGATTACATTCCCGCCTTTAAATTTTACCTGTTCACCTGACTCAAGCATAGCATCCGTAAGCGAAGCGGTTTCAGCTACGTCCATTCCCTTAAGAAACATCGCCATTAGCATGGCCGACATCTGATAGTCTGGGATAGATCCATCCGTATAACCTTGAATGAACCACTTTATTTCTTTATCCTGAAGTTTTTCACCCTTCTTTTTTTTATCAATGAGGGGGTAAACTTGAAAATTTTCTTTAGTCATATACACCTGTGATGCACTTGCGATTTGCCATCTTTAAGAGAGGAACTTATCATAGACTTAAGGTATCTCGCTTGGCAAACAAAGACCCCTAGGATTCAACATGAAAAAGCTTATTGGTATTATTCTAAGTTTTCAGCTTCTCCTCTTAAGTTCAGGTGCTGTTATGGCGCAAGAAGCTGAAGCAGAAGGTGGCGATGATCTTTTGAAGAGTACTCAAAATGATATTCTTGTTGTTGCTGGAGCTGGGGTAGGGGGAGCGATTCTTGGGCTTTCAACACTGTCATTTGTAGATAAGCCTAGCGAGCATCTTTCTAACATCTGGACTGGAGCCGCCATCGGGGTCATCGTGGGTGTTGTTTTTGTAGCATACAACAGTGCGCAAAAAGGTTCAGAAGAACTTCAAAGTTCAAACCCACAATTTGAAACTTCAGACCGAGTGGCCTGGCATTCTCGAAATTCTCAGAATCTGTCTTTCCCAACGGTGCAATTTGGCACTCAATTTTGGCAAACTAGTTTCTAAAATCTAGAGTTTTTCTTGCCATCCAAAGACCCCTCTGCGTATAACCCCACGAGTTAAACTTAAACTTTTGGAGCTTTAATGAACATTGAGTCATTATTACGTGGCGTGTTAGGGGTCGTAGTTCTTTTAGGGGTTTTGTACCTCTTTAGTTCTAAGAAAAAAAATATCGACTGGAAACTGGTTGGTTGGGGATTCTTCCTTCAAGTCATTTTTGCCATTGGTATTTTGCATGTTCCTTTTATCGCAGCGATCTTTGATAAAGTTTCAAGCTTCTTTGTTGTGGTCTTAGATTTTACCCGTCAAGGTTCTGGCTTTGTTTTCGGAAATCTCTTGAACGTAAATTCCATCGGATTTATTTTTGCTTTCCAAATTCTTCCCACAATTATTTTCTTCTCGGCCCTCACAAGTTTACTTTTCTACCTCGGTGTACTTCAGAAGATTGTTTACGGTCTTTCTTGGATCATGGGTAAATTTTTAAAAATCTCAGGTGCTGAGAACTTATCAACCACGGCAAATATTTTTCTGGGCCAAACTGAAGCCCCACTTCTCATTAAGCCTTATCTTCCAAAGATGACTCGCTCTGAAATTCTTTGCGTGATGGTAGGGGGAATGGCCAATACTGCCGGTGGAGTTCTTGCTGCTTATGTTGGTTTTTTGGGTGGTGATGATCCAGTTCAGCAACTCTTTTTTGCGAAACACTTACTCGCTGCCTCTGTGATGTCTGCTCCTGCTACCATTGTGATTTCAAAAATGCTTCTTCCTGAAACTGAAGAAGTTGATGAGCGCATCGAACTTTCTGAAGAGAAAGTGGGGAGCAATATGATTGAAGCTATTGCAGTTGGTACTGAGGACGGATTAAAACTAGCGTTTAACGTAGCAGCGATGTTGATTGTTTTCATCGCGATGATCGCCATGGTGAACTATGTCTTGAGTGATGTTCTTGGATACTACTCTGGACTCAATGATGTGATTAAATCTTCTACTAGTGGTCAATACCAAGGCCTTACTTTGCAATTTGTTTTAGGTTACCTCTGCGCTCCTCTTGTGTGGCTTATGGGTGTGGCCAAATCAGATATGGTTTACATTGGTCAGCTTCTCGGTGAGAAAACTATTCTCAATGAATTTGTGGCCTATACCACTCTCGGAAAAATGAAAACAGAAGGTGTTCTTCAAGATCCTAAGTCGATTATCATGGCAACTTACATCCTGAGTGGATTTGCCAACTTCTCTTCCATCGGAATTCAAGTGGGAGGAATTGGTGCACTTGCTCCGAACAAACGCTCTACACTCTCTGAATTAGGGATGAAAGCACTCTTGGGTGGAACAATTTGCTCACTTCTTACAGCTACCATCGTTGGTGCGTTGACATAACCGGTGCGCCAACCTGGCGCATCTTTTTGCCTTCTTTTCCTTTGCTCATTAAGCCTGTATCCTAGTTCTAATTACAATTTAAGTTTTTAGAATTAGGACATTTATTCATGGCAAAAGAACTTGTGGTCAACCAGACTCACAATGAGTCGCGTATCGCACTCATTGAGAATGGTGAGATCTTAGACTTTCTTATCGAACGTCATTCCCAGAACAATGAATCTTCACCAGTGGTTGGAAACATCTACTTAGGACGTGTCCTACGTGTGCTTCCAGGAATGCAATCAGCTTTCATTGATATTGGTCAAGAGCGTGCGGCTTTTCTCTATGTGGATGATGCTTATCTTCCCACGATTGAAGAGCAGCGTGAGATGCAAAATCGCATTGAAACCACTGAGGCCAACTCTAAACGTTTGGGCGAAGTGATTCCTGATGAGTTTTCTACTCTCACTGAAACCGTAGATATGAAATTCAGACCCGATGTCAAAATCCAAGACTTCTTAAAAGAAGGGGATGAGATAGTAGTTCAAATCGCTAAAGAGCCAATTTCTACTAAAGGTCCTCGAGTTACTCGTCATATTACTCTCGCTGGTCGCCACATTGTGTACATGCCTTTTATTGAGCACACAGGTGTCTCCCGCCGAATTGAGTCTGAAGAAGAGCGCAAACGTCTCAAAGATATTTTGGATTCAATCCGTGTCGAAGGTGTGGGCATCATCGCTCGTACCGTAGCCGAAGGGCAAAGCTACAAAGTTCTTAAAAATGACTACAATAATTTAGTAAAAATCTGGAAAGATGTTCAAAAGAAAATGGAGAAGGCCAAAGCTCCGGTAGAACTCCATCAAGATCTCTCATTTGTTCAGCGTGCTCTTAGAGACATCATGGATGAAGACGTTGATAATCTGGTGGCCGATTCAAAATCAAGTGTGAAGCAAATTGAGAAATTTATTCAGCGATTTATTCCACATCATAAAGCTAAAATTAAATTCTACGACAGTGAAATTCCAATTTTTGAACATTTCGGAATCGATATTGAAATTGAGCGGGCACTTTCAAACCAAGTGTTCCTAAAATCTGGCGGATCCATCAACATTGATCAAACCGAAGCCTTGGTTTCAATTGATGTGAACACCGGTAAGTTTGTAGGTAAAAAGACTCTCGAAGAAACTATTCTTAAAACAAATCTAGAAGCTGTTAAAGAGATCAGCTATCAGCTGCGGTTGCGTAACTGTGGTGGGATTATCATCATCGATTTCATCGATATGGAAAAAGAAGAGCATCGTACCCAAGTTTATACATCATTGCTTGAGGCACTCAAAAAAGACCGCTCAAAGACTAACGTGCTTCCTATTTCGGGCCTGGGCCTGGTGGAAATGACCCGTAAACGTACTCGCGACACCTTGGTGCGTGTGATGTGTGAGGCCTGTCCTTATTGTGAAGGTGTGGGTCGAGTGAAATCAGTAGTGACAGTGAGCTTTGAAATTATCCGAGAGCTTCAGAAAGTTATGAGACGGACAACGGCGAGCAAGATTACTATCTTTGCTCACCCTGAGGTTTCGGCCAAATTATCATCTGAGGATTTTGGAATTATTGAAGTTCTAGAAGAGACTTATAACAAGACTCTTCTAGTGCGCGCTGATAATAACTATCATTCTGAACAATACGAAATTTACGCCCCGGAAGTTTAGAAGAGAAGTCCACGGCATGCTGGCTCATAGTGTGGACCGTGGAAGACTTCCTTGCAAGTGTTTGTAGCTTTTTCTAAAATCTGAGCTAACGTGGATTCTGCATTAAAGAAAATAACCACTACATCTTTTTTAGATCGATCCCGTGGTCCTGTTTTACAAACACAAGTTCTCATTCCTTGTCTTGGTTTAAGGCTCAATTGCTCACCTAAAATATATACTTCCGCATTGGCCTCACGAGCTTGTCTTAGAACCATTTCGCATTGATCATGCCAGCTCATGGCCGTCATTGGGAGCAGTCTGTTCCCTGACATGATGGGCTCACCTGCCAAAGTGATTTCGATATTTCTTCCATTTCTAGAGCACTCAACCGCTGATGAATCATAGCTTGGAGTTGTGGCCATGACAGCAGTAGAAAAGATCGAAGCCAATAACATGAGTGCTAAAAATTTCATACATTTTCCCTGGTTTTTCTTAGGTCTTAGTATCCCTTACTTCATTTGTTAGTCATCAGTTGGTGAGATTTATTCATAGGGTGTTTAAAGTTTAGACACTTTCAATTTGAAAAAATATCTTCAAGGTTAAACTTCAAAGGCTCACAAGCATTCCAGGCCTGTTCTTTTAGTCGTAACTGAGAACGGATTTCAATCCTCACTGGTTCAGAATCTCTGGACTGTGAACGCAAATCTCTTGAACTTCTCTTCCTGGCAAAATAGCAACTTTCGCAATTCCTAGCCAAAGGGCCATCTTTGATGACACTGCTTTCGGGAAAGATAGGGAAAGCCAAATAAGAGCAGGCGTAGATGACATCCTGATCACCAAGAATTCCATGTTTACCCAGAGAATTGTGAACCGTTGATTCGTGATTATCGACGTCCGCTGCATGAAGGAGTTCATGGGTGAGAGAGTTAGCCGCTAGAAGGAAATCCATTTCATATATGGAGGTTGGATTCTTTTTGAAGTCTACCAGGTTTTTAACCGTTCGATCTTGAATCGTAATTTGGACTTTGTTAGCTTCCCAAAAGTCGCTGGTCACTGCATCCGCCATAGCAGGTAAGGATAGTTCTTCTATGGTTTTTTGATCAAACCCACACTTTATGTGAATCGCTTTTTTTTTCATCCTAGATATGATGTGGGATTTAAGTTCCGGATTAATTTTGGTTATTCTCTCCAGGCCAAATACAAGAATCTGATGAAGCGTTTCAGTGGCCTCCGGACCGTTTTGCTGACAGTCCATGGTGATGCGTGAAATCTGATTCGCTAGAGAATCAGTAGCTCTGACCTCAAAGGTCAGAAAAAGAGTTATGAAAAGAACTGGCCAAGTTTTTTGAATGTTCATTTAGACTCATAGAGCAATTGGTGTGCCAGAATGACGGCCTCTACTGATCTTTATGAGATAAAAAGTGCTTAAGGACTAATCGCTTGATCAACTCTTGGCCAAATTTGAGCTAAGAGTTGAATTTTATGTGTGCTCATAGAGAGGCTACTTATTATGTCCTTGTTTTTCCATAGACGACCCGCACCCACTATGCTAGTTTTCCCCCCAGACATTTATTACATATTTTTTTATCTCGCTCATGGCGATTGTGACCATGGGCTTATTATAATCCAGGAGGAAATATGATCTACGAAACGGCTTTTGTCGTTCGCCCGGACGCATCTGAAGAAGCAGTAAATTCTGTGAAAACAGCATTCACTGAGGCTCTTAAGCAGTTCAACGGCGAAATTCTCGTCACTGATTCATGGGGTGTAAAAACTTTTGCACAACCAGCCGAATCTGGCCTTAAGAAAGGCGCTTACCACTACTTCATGTACAAAGGTGCAGGAGATCTCAACGCAGAGATCGAACGTAAATTTCGTATCAATGAATCACTTGTTCGCTTCCTCATCGTTAAACTCGGTGATGATAAGCAACAAGCTGACATCGTAAAACGTTACAAAAATCCAAATCACACTCAAGCGAGTACTGATATGGACGATGAAGGCGGCTACAGCGGCGGTGATGATAAAGACAAGAAAATGCACTCTAAGCGTAGGTCTTGCTACTTCTCTGCTAAAAAAGAAGGCCCTGATTGGAAAGATCCAAAATCTTATTCATGGCTTGTTAACGAGTTTGGAAAAATTTCTCCAGCTCGCGTATCAGGTTTGACTCCAACTTATCAGCGTCGTGCTAATGAATCTATTAAGCGCGGTCGTAACATGCTCCTCATCAGCTACCAGTCTAACGAGACTGCACGCTAGGAAGGATTAGATAACTGGTATGACGACTACAACAGTGATGCAACCTCCACAATTGTCTAACGGACGCCTTATGCTCTTAGGAGTATCGTCTGTGATTTTGTGTATTAGCTTCATTATGTCTGTCTTCGCCCCGTTCCCGCTTGCCCTTGCGATCATTTTGTATGGTCGTGGCAAAGGTTACCTCACGGGTTTAGTTGGTCTAGGTTTAAGCTTTGCTTTTGCCAGCATGATCTACAAAGACCTGACTCTTTTTGGTTTCTACGCTTGTGTGTTTCTCTTTGCCGTTGCTATCGCAGAAATTGTCATTCGTGGCATTGCTCCGATCAAAGGTATTGTGGGATTTGGTCTGGGTTTCATACTGATCTTTGCGGTCAGTGTGGGTGCAGTCATCAAGTCTCAGAATGCGACACTTGAGTCGTTCATCCTTCAAAGGATTGAGGAGAGTAAGGATAAGATTTCAGAGCAGAAAAAAATCATCGAACAAAATGGTGATAAAGATTCCATCCAAGTGCTTCAGCTTCTCGATCGTCCAGATCTGATTGCTAAAGAGCTTATGGATGCGTTTCCAAGTTACTTCTTTATCGGTGTGTACTTGATGCTTTGGTTTAACATGTTTCTGGTTTTAAAGAGCCGCAGGCTTCTTTTATCAGCACAAGATTATCCGTATTCTGAAATGAGCCTTTTGCATTTTAAAGTTCCCTTTGGTTTTGTGATTGTCCTTTCAATTGGATTTATCCTGGCCGTTTGGGGCGAAGATTTTGGTCAAGCACAATATGAGATTTGGGGATACACCATCATCAAATGCCTGGGGATTTTTTACTTTTTCCAAGGCTTTGGGGTGTTCAGCGATCTGTTAAATTTCTTAGGGATTATGGGGTTTTTTCGTACGTTGATTGTGATGGTTGTGATTTTCATGGCCAACTATTTGATTGCGGCTGCCGGGTTATTTGATAATTGGTTTGATTTTAGAAAGTATTTTGTAAAACGTAATTTAGAAGAATAAATATTCAGGAGAATAATATGCAAGTCATCCTTACTGAAAAAGTTAAAGCATTAGGTACAATCGGCGAAGTGGTAAACGTTTCTGCTGGATTTGCCCGTAACTTTCTTTTTCCTAAAAAATTGGCCATCCTTGCTGACGCTAAGAACTCAAACGTTCTTAAAGACAAGCAGAAGGCCCTCGCTAAAAAAATTAGCATTGAAAAAACTGCAGCTGAAGCCGTTAAGAAAAAACTTGAAGGAATCACTGTTGAACTTATCAAGAAAGTTGGAGCTAACGGTCGCCTTTTTGGTGCTGTAACTTCTCAAGACATCACACGCGAACTTGAAAAAGTGGGAATTAGTGTTGAACGTCGTCTTTTGACTTTTGATGGTTCAATTAAATCGCTTGGTAACTACGAAGTTAAAGCTAAACTCTTTAACGACGTAAGTGCTACTTTCACTCTTAAAGTTGCAATTGATGCTGCTATGGCAGAACAACTTAAGAAAGAGCAAGCTGAAGCTCAAAAAAGAAATGCTGATAAGAAAGCAAAAGCTGAAGCTGCTAAAGCTGCCGCAGCTGCTGAATTGGAAGCTGCTGCTAACGCAGAGTAATTTTTTTCGTCTTAGTCCGGAGGGAGAAATCTCTCCGGACTTCTTTTTTTTCCAAGGATCCGCATGTCATCTCCTGGGGCCACTCAAGAACTTCCACATGATCTAGGTGCTGAAAAGGCCCTTCTGGGTTGTCTCTTGATTGATAACTCAAGCTATGATGAGATCTCGGATATCTCCCTCAATCAGGATGATTTCTACCATCCTCAGTTTGGAATTATTTTCCAGGCAATTAAAGATCTTCATTTTGATTCCATGCCTTTTGATATCGTCACAGTTTCATCCCGCTTAAATGACCTGGGCAAACTCGAGCGCATAGGTGGCCAGTCTGGGCTTGTGGCCATTTGTGATGAAATCGGATCATCGGCCAATGTTGAGTTCTATGGCCGCTTAATTAAACAGAAAGCAGTTCTACGTGAAGTGGTTAGAACAGCGACGCGTATTATGCAGTCGGGTTCAAACTTCTCAGGAGATATCGAAACTTTTTTAACTGACGTTGAATCAAGTTTTTTTAAACTCACTTCACAAACTAAGAATAATAAAATGATGACTCTCAAAGAAGCTCTCTATGAGAATCTTAAAGAGTTAGAGCAACCTGCCCGGGCCAAAGGTGAAATCACGGGAGTGCCTACAGGATTTAAATCTCTTGATTCAAGACTTCTGGGACTTCAACCAGGTCAGCTGGTGATCATTGCGGCCCGTCCTGGTATGGGGAAGACAGCACTTGCTCTGAACATGGCGGTAGCTGCCGCCAAACATACAGAACTACCTGTGGCGGTTTTTTCTTACGAGATGATGTACGCCGAGATTTCCATGAGACTTTTGGCCTCTGAGGCCTGTATCGATGCTAGAAAACTTAAAACCAAAGACTTCAACGAAATGGATCTTCGTGCTATTTCTGGGGCCATTCAAAAACTCTCGAATCTTCCGATTTATATTAACGATAGTGGTTCAACTAACCTCATTGATATCCGTTCATATTGCCGCAAAATTAAAGCTGAGCGTGGTTTATCCATGATCGTCATCGATTATATCGGCCTGATGCCTATGCACATGAAAAAGCAATCTAGAGAGCAAGAAATCGCTGAGCTCTCTCGTGGTCTCAAAATGCTCGCCAATGAACTTGAGATCCCTGTGGTGGTTCTCTCTCAGCTCAACCGTTCTGCGACTTCTAGAACAGATAGAAAACCTCAGCTCCAAGATTTGCGTGAATCTGGATCTCTCGAGCAAGATGCTAACATTGTAATCCTCATTCATCGTGAAGATTATTACGATCCCAATACTCCGAAGAAGGGTGTGGCCGAAATCATTGTGGCCAAAAACCGTAACGGTGAACCGGGGTCAGTAGAACTTTCATGGATTGGATCTCAGACTAAGTTCGGAGATTTAGAATTTCAGCGACCTGAGAAATAAGCGTGATCTTTTCTCGTTTTCGTTGGAATAAATCTACTTATCTTGAAC
>CAMDDI010000028.1 GCA_945890905.1 Bacteriovorax stolpii | reverse complement strand
GGAAGAGAGAAGTCGCCACCAGTGGGTGTTTTTAAAATAATATGTTCATGATTATGTGACTGCGAGATTGTCAGGAAAAAGAGAGGGATAAGTATCCATAGATTTATTCTCATGATGTGCTTTTATAGCACTAATTTTTCGAATTGGGGACTGAAGTATTTTGTTTGGGGATGAATGGGGCTTTCTCGGCTCCGGGAATATTTTGTAGGGCCCTTTGCATCTGGTTTTCGCAGTTGATGCGCGCAACATTCTCCAAAGTTGCAACTTGTTGAACTAGAGGAATTTGGACCTCACATGAAAATGGCTCCCCTTCAGGAGTATTCCTATTAAGAGCGCTTACACCTGCTCGAATCATTGTATGAATAGTTTGGGCCACGTCAGGATATTCAACTTGGCAATCTTGAGACCGTGGCATCGGTACATGAATAAAACCGTAAGGAATTTGCCGCTCTTTAAAAAAACGATTTAATATAAAGGCAGTATTATTACAAACAAAGTTTCCTGGATTATCTGAAGCAGTAACTCGACGAGCGACCGAAGGATCAATACCGGCGCAGTACATATCAGTCAGTGGCAGGGTAGATAGCTCATGGAAGGGAGCGCTGCGATCAATTCTATTGAAATATCTGCGTATGCCACTATTATCTGCTAATGCCGCGTTCGCATCCAGATTCATAAATTTTGATTCTAATCTTAAATTGCAACCATTCTCACCCGTGGAAATGACCATATCAGGTTTGGGGTTCATATTTTCGAAGCACTCTTGAGCTTTTAGTGCTGCTTGATCATAAAGAATCGGAAGAGTGCAATAAACATACTCAACATCGGGCGTGCTAGGTAGTTGGTTTAATGCATCCACGGTCAGCTGAGATCCATTGTCTGATCTTCCCGGGAAAGGTTCAAAAGATGTCACCATTACTCGCCGGGCATGAAGAGTAGTCGAAAGAAGAATGAAGAGAATAAAAAGCTTCATAATATTCTTATCGTCTGAAATGGAATCTATTAAAGTAGAGTTTTTTGATCAGTTTAGAAGTTTTGTCAAAGATGCATTCGTTTACGGAAGCTCCCGAAAGTGGCATCTTATGTCATGGAAAAACACGATGTTAATGTCATTGAAATTCGTGGTGCCCGTGTTCATAATCTTAAAAATGTGGACCTCGATATCCCACTGAGAAAGCTCGTTTGTTTTGGAGGTCCTTCTGGATCAGGCAAGACATCCTTGGCTTTTCATACTCTTCTCACGGAATCTAAGCGTCGTTTTCTTAATTCATTTCCTAATTCAGTAAAATTTTTTATCGAACGTCCAGCTGCTGTAGATGTAGATAGAATTTTTCCAGTCCTTCCTGTTTTTGGTTTGCCGCAAATCAATCCTGTTATGGGTTCCCGTGCAGTGGTGTCTGATGTCATGAGACTCACCGATACTTTGCAAAATCTCTATTTTAGCTTTTCTAAGGAACTTTGTCCCACACATGAGTGTGAATTAGAAACAAGGTCAGTGTCTTCTCAGATAAAAGATCAGGTTCCTCATGCTGCAGAAGGTGTTTATTATATTTTGATTTCTCCTCCAGAATTTCAAAGAATTTTTGGTGAAGATTTTCTTCCGACTAGATCTTATTCTCATAAGCGTAAAACCGTAGAAGCGTTTATTCCGGAAGATGATTTATGGGAAGTTATGCGCTTTAAGTGGGAGAGTCTGGGGACTTTAGATAAGAAATGGGCAGAACTTAAACTTGATAAGTTTCATCTTAATTATCTTATTTTTGGAAGTAAGATTAAAAAACCTTCTCCTTTATCATTTCATTTTGAAAAAGTTTGCCCTCATTGTGATTTTGAATCTCGTCCAGCAACCACTGTGAGTGCTTTTTCGCCCTATAGTGCTCTGGGAGCTTGTCCAAAATGTAATGGATACGGGGCCAATCTTATTTACGATGAGAAAAAAACCATCGACCGGGATCTCTCTATTCAAGAGGGTGGACTTAAACTTTTAAACTATGCTCCTTTTCAGGATTCTTATGAGGAACTTTTAAAACTCTTAAAGAAGAAAAAAATTCCTCTAGATACACCCATTAAAAAACTGCCCAAAGATTTCTTTGAACTTTTAGAAGAAGGCCAAGGTGCTTATCCAGGTTATGGCGAACTTAAAAAATATCTTGAAAGTAAAAAGTATAAGCCTTCAGTGCGCATCTATATTCGACATATGCAAAGAGAAGAGCCCTGCTTAGTCTGTCATTCCTCAAGACTTAATTCTGCTATTCACCATTATAAAATGAATTTCAAGGGTAAGAATTGGGGCCTAGAAGAAGTGATGGGACTTACTGTTGATGAAGCCTTACCCCTTTTTGAACTTAATAAAAAAGATGCAACTTCACACGAGCGCAGACTGTTTAACGATATTACTGAAAATCTTAAGATGGCCCGAGAAATGGGTCTTAATCACCTGTCTTTGCTACGTAAAGCGAAGACGCTATCTGCTGGAGAGTACCAAAGACTTCTGCTTATCAAATATTTATCTTTCAAAGGTACTGACAGTCTTTTTGTCTTAGATGAACCTAGTATTGGTCTGGCCGATAAAGAACTTGAGAAGCTCATTGAAGGTTTAAGATTAATTATCGCTCAGGGAAATACAGTTATATTAATTGATCACTCCGAAACCATGCAGAAGGCATCTGATCACTTAATTGTGATGGGTCCTGGATCGGGAAAAAAAGGTGGAGAGATTCTTTTTGAAGGAGTTCCTCAGTCCTATTTCAAGGTCAAAGAATCAGTAGTGTGGGACCAGAAAAAACCAGGATTAAAAAATCCGGAATTTATTCAAGTCGTAGAACCCGAAATTTATGGCAAAAGCTATCCGGATTTTAAAATTCCTACTCGGGAAATGACTTGGGTCACTGGAAATTCAGGAACGGGCAAGACGGCAAACTTAATTAAAGTCATGGCCAATTCCATGCATAAGAAAATTCACGGTGATTGGTTAGAAGAAGAAAAGTTTCAGGTAAAATCAGTTAAGACTCCTCATAGTTTTGAAGACGTCATAGTAATCTCTTCTGATTTGAACCGCTTTACTTCGAGATCCACTGTAGGAACGGTGACTGAACTTTCAACGATGATTCGCAGGCACTTTTTAAAACTTCCTATTGCAAAAAGTATGGATCTCAAGGAAGGTCATCTTTCTTCGAATTCAGAACTAGGAATGTGTCCTCGTTGCGAAGGGAAAGGTTATCTCACTATTGAGATGCAGTACTTAGAAGATATCATTTTGGAATGCGAGGATTGCAAAGGTTTAAAAATTAAACCTCTCTACGCCAATATTAGTGACGGTCAGATGACAGTCGCTGAAGCCTATAATCTTCCTTTAAGTCAGGTTCTGGAGCGCATAATGCTCACACCAAAGTTTCGCCGAGTTTGGGATTATTTAAAAATTCTCAATCTGGATTATCTCTCTTTGGATCGTTCTTTGAATTCTTTATCAGGTGGGGAAAAGCAAAGAATTTATTTGCTCTCAAAACTTTTAAAAAATATTGAAAATTCACTGCTCATTTTTGAGAATATTTCTTTTGGTCTCTCCGAACGTGAGCTTAAACTCATGGGTACTTTTCTCAAAGATCTCCTTCCTCTCAATAACACTGTGATCATTATTGATTCTTCAAGCTGCTTTAAAAACTTGGCCACGTGGAAGATGGAGTTTCATAACAATTCCATAAGGTTAGATCAAATCCCCTGAAGTATTCCGATTAGAAGCCTCAAGTTTTCCCAGGAAAAGCCGACTAGTTAAGTAGGTTTTATCCAGGAGAATTTTGTGGGATTTCTCTCGATCATCTTAATCCTGACTTCTTTTGCAGCTTTCGGTACTTCTTTTCAAAAAGTGGGTGTTGAAACTCAAATTAAGGAAGCTGATGGAATAGTGATTGGTCACTATTTAAAAAGTAAAAGTGTGATGCTTGAGAACGGGAAAGTCGCGACCCAGATGGTGTTTCAACTTAAAAAAGAATTTGGTCTACAGTCTGAATTTTACGGCATTAATGAAGTTATTGTTCATTTTCCTGGAGGAACTTACCAAGGATTAACCACTCTTGTTCATGGAGTTCCCAAGTTTGTAGTGGGAGAACAGATCGCCCTACTTACCAAAAGTATTGATAACCGCTACTGGGGACTGAATTTAGGCTACGGAACTTTCAAAGTCATCAATTATGGCAAAGACATAATTCTGGTTAATTCATTGTTTCCAGAAGATCCCAAAGTGGGTCAAGTGAGGTTAGAAGATTTTGAGAAAACCGTAAGGGCCATTAAGGGTGAGAATTTAAAAGTTGTGAAGAATACTCAATATATTCCAAGTATTGATAATCAGCGTACTCCTGCCTCTGTGATCCAGGGTAAAAACCGTACTATTGCTTCTAAAAATGTTCACGAGGACAATAGGGGGGAGTCTTCTAGTCTGAATATATTCTGGCTGGTTGGATTTCTGGCCTTCATCGGAGGTGTTTTCCGAATGATCCGTCAAAATCAATCTCACTAAGTTTTTTCACATGCTTTTCAATGGATTGAAATGCGATTGTATCTTCTTGTCATTATTTTTTCCTTTTCAGCTTGGGGTCATCAAAGTTCCCTGAATTCTGAAGGCAATCCCATTGCCTGGACTTACAAAAATATTCCTCTAGCGATTACCACGAACACTTCCGATATGAGTGCAACTCTGGCGCAAAATATTATTTTAGCTTCTATTGCTCAGTGGAATCAGTCTTCATCTGTACAGCTCATTCCCGCAGGATCTTCATACAATAATATTATTTTTGATTCGAATTTCAATTATGGCAGTGCTGTGATTGGTGTGACGGAGCTTACCTACAATAGTCTGGGGCAAATTCAAACAGGTACTATCCGGTTGAATGATAATTACTTTTTCAGATCTAGCCCTGGACTCTATGCCAGTGGACAAGTCTATCTGGGGGATGTGGTGACTCATGAAATGGGACATCTGCTAGGATTAGGACATTCTGAAGTCTTAGATTCAAGTATGTTTTACTCCTCTTTTTCTGGTCAGAGTACTGTGGCCTACGATGATATATCCGGAGTCCGAAAACAATATGATTCGGGTTATGGGCAAATTTATGGTTACGTCAAAGGCGGCAATTCCATTGGAGTTTTAGGGGCACATGTTCAGGCCATATCTCGCAAAACGGGGGAAGTTGTATCGGCAATCACCAATGAAAATGGATATTTTCTTATTGGGGGGTTAAACCTTGATGATACTTTTTATCTCTATACTTCTCCGATTAAAAAGCAGGAATCTCTGCCAGGATATTTTGCGAACGTACAGTCTCAGTTCTGTCCCGCTTCCTATGTGGGATCTTTTTATTCAGCCTGTGGCTCTGAACATGATGGTTTTGCTCAAGGGATCAATCTTTCAAGTGCACAGACTTCAGTCAACGTCGGAGTGGTGACAATTAACTGTGCCCTTCGGACTCAAACTGAGTATCACTACCAGAAACTTCAAACTTCATTTTCTCCTCTAACAATTTTTGATTATGCTCAAGAAACAAAATTTGAAAAAGCCTTCACTGGTTATTTTAGATCTACTTCTTCAGCTGCTTGGTCAGTGTCTGATCATCTAGTAGTGGATCTAAGAAATTATTCCAATCTCAGTGGCAACCCCAAGTATCTTAAAGTGAGTCTGGTTTCAGAACCACTTGGGGATCAACTTGAATACGTCATGAATTTTTCTCAGAATTCAGTTAGTCTTCCTGGTTTTCAAAAAGAAATTTCCTTTGATGCTTCAACAGGTACATACAACACAGATATGAGCGCACTTCTTCCGCTATCTGCAAGTGCTTCAGAAAATATATTTGATCTGGCCATCAAGGCGAGAAGGCTCAGTAACTATTACATCGCCCAAACTTTTTCCTCACCCACCCTTTTTACCAGTACAACTCACATGCCCTATTTAGTAATCGCCAGTGTTTGGGAATTTTCTGGTGGAGAGTATCGACCCTTGATAGATAGTGGACCGGTCTTGTCGGATAATCAGGCCTGTCTAGAGGCTCCCTATACCTATGCTGTGACACGCTCCAATGTACCAAGCGAGAGTCAAAGTAATATAACTCCCACTGACGCGGCTGCATTAGGTGCGGCCTGTGGAACAATTGAGCCTCCAAAAAATGGTGGGGGCGGATCTAATTTGCTTTTAATTGCTACTGGTTTTTTAATGGTGGCAATTAGTAAAAGAGCTAAGAAATTTTTGTCTTAACCCTTCCTTTTTACTAGAATAAATAAGAACGAAATTTATCCGAGGAGCTCCCTTGATGTTGCGATCATTAGCTTTAATAATTGTCCTATTCTCTAGTTCAGTTTTTGCCCAAAATTTGATGGAAGAAAGAATTTGGAAAATTTCCGCCCGTAAGAAATCCATTTTCTTAGACTCAGGTGTGTTTCATCACAATTCGAATGTCAAAGGTGCTGGAATTTCTTCAGTAAGAAATTCTGTGGTAGCAGGTCGTGGTTATGAGCGAGTGGTAATTGATTTTAGCAGTGCGACCATTCCTAAAATCTACGGACATATTTCCGGCTCGCCTCAAAAGCTCAGTATCGATTTTTTTGATACCAATGCTATGACTAATCAAACTAATTTAAAAAATTCTCAATTTGTAAAATCTATCGACTTCATTAGCGTAGATGGAAAAACCATGACAATGGAAATGTCATTTAAGGCTAAGTCTAGCTTTGATGTTTTCTACTTAGAAAATCCAGCTCGTCTTGTGATCGACATCCGTTAAAAACATAAGGAAAATAATATGGCCCCTAAAGATAAAGCAGTAAAAGCTAATAGCTCTGCTGCACTCATGGAAACACCGTCCGAAGTCGTGATTATTCCAATTGTGAATAGTCCCATCTTCCCTGGCATGATTGCACCGATTATTCTTTCAGAAGATAAGTATACCCCAGAGCTGGATGCTTATTTAAACAAGAATAACTATGTGGCCTTAAACTTAGTTAAATTTAAAGATTTTGGTGAGGGCCAAGATGTTCTTCAAGAAATGGATGAAGAAAATATCAGCTACGAAGATGATGAAGAAGAAACTCAAAACTTCACAACTCTTTCTGCTGCCGCTGATACTCCTAAAGGCATCACTCCCAAAGATATTTATAAAGTGGGTGTTCTTTGTAAGGTTATTAAAAAGTTAAAACTTCCTGATGGCTCAGTTAACTTACTTGTTCACGGAATGAAGCGATACCGAGCTGTTGAGTACGTTGTGGATTCTCCTCTGCTCGTTGCTCGCACTGAAGTTTTCAATGATATTCACGAGCCAGATGAAGAGCTCGATGCTTACACCCGCTCGGTCATCAACCAAGTTAAAAAACTCTCAGAAATTAATCCTTATTTTAATGAAGAGATGAAGCTTGCGATGCTGAACTCGCCTTCTCCTGGATCCCTAGCGGATCTAGTGGCTTTCGCGCTTTCATTAGATGTTCCTGAAGCTCAGGATTTCTTAGAAACTCTGATTGTTAAAAAACGCTTCGCTAAACTTCTTGTGTATCTGAAGCGCGAAAAAGATGTCGCTGATATTCAAAAGAAAATCACTGATGAAGTGAATGATAAGGTGAATAAGTACCAGCGAGAATATTTTTTGCGTGAGCAGCTTAAAGTGATTCGTTCTGAACTTGGAATGGATGAGGATGATAAGGCAAAAGATCTTAAAAAAATCAAAGAAGCCCTTGAAGAAGGTGGGTTACCAGAAGATGCGAAGAAAGCTGCCTTAGAAGAGCTTGAGCGTTTGGAGTCAATTCCTGATTCTTCTCCTGAATACAATGTCACTCGTACTTATTTAAATTGGATGTCTCAACTTCCTTGGAACAAACAGTCTGATGATTTAGTTGATATTCAAACTGCTCGTAAAATTCTTGAGAAAGATCATTACGGCCTGGAAAAACCTAAAGAACGTATCATGGAGTTTTTGGCAGTAAGAAAACTCAAGCCAGAATATGACGGTACTATCCTTTGTCTGGCTGGTCCTCCAGGTGTAGGTAAAACTTCTCTTGGTCACTCTATTGCTAAAGCCTTAGGAAGAAAATTCTACCGCTTCTCTCTTGGAGGGATGAAAGATGAAGCCGAGATCAAAGGGCATCGTCGGACTTACGTTGGGGCCATGCCTGGAAAGATCATCCAGGCCCTAAAACGCGTAGAAGTGAATAATCCAGTGATCATGCTCGATGAGATTGATAAAATCGGAAAATCTTTTCAAGGTGATCCGGCTTCTGCTCTTTTAGAAGTATTGGATCCTGAACAAAATAAAACATTCATTGATAACTATCTTGATGTTCCTTTTGATCTTTCAAAAGTTCTTTTTATCGCAACAGCCAATTACATTGGTGAAATTCCAGAAGCTCTTCTAGATCGTATGGAGCTTATTGAACTCTCCGGTTACACCATTGAAGAAAAGATATCGATTGCAATTAAATGGGTTGTACCTAAGCAGCTTAAAAAACATGGCTTAACCACTAAAGAATTCACTTTAAGTGCAGCAGTATTGAAGGCCATTGTGGCCGACTACGCTCGCGAACCAGGTGTTCGAGTGATGGAGCAATTAGTAGCTAAACTCTGCCGTAGTGCTGCTTTGGAAAAAGTATCGAGTAAGAAATTTAAAAAATTTGCTCCAGCGGTGACTGATTTAGAAAAACTTCTTGGACCAAAACGTTTTGAGACTGATAAAGCTCAGAAACCACTTATGCCTGGAATTGTTACAGGGCTTGCGTGGACATCTTTTGGTGGAGATATTCTCTTTATTGAATCGATTCCTTTGAAAGGAAAAGGATTTAAGCTCACAGGTCAGTTAGGGGATGTGATGAGCGAGTCGGCTAATCTTGCTTACAGTTATGTAAAACAAGTTCTTCAGCGTCAGATTGAAGAAGATCATAAGCTGGCCTTAGCGAAGAAAAAGGTTGCGAAGAAAGTTTCTAAAAAACCAGTGAAAGGCGAAGTCGTTCTTCCTCCAGTTGCAGTTCCTGCTCCAAATCCAGAAGAGGCCACTGACTTCTTGGCCACTCATGAAATTCACCTCCACTTACCAGCAGGTGCTACTCCGAAAGATGGTCCATCAGCTGGTATTACAATGGCACTTGCCTTGTACTCGCTTGCCACTCATCAGATGGTAAGAGGAGATATTGCGATGACTGGAGAGTTGAGTTTAACTGGAAAAGTTTTACCAGTAGGTGGGATTAAAGAAAAAGTTCTAGCTGCTAAACGCGCGGGGATTAAAGAGATTATTCTTCCATGGCAGAACGAAAAAGATTTGAAAGAAGTTCCGGAACGTCACCGAAAGGGAATGCGCTTTCATCCGGTGAGACACTTTGATGAAGTTCTCAAGATCGCTCTCAAACGCGCGAGTAAATAAAGTCCAAATAAAAAAGCCACCTCAAGGGTGGCTTTTTTATTAACGAATGTTTTTTAAAATTAAAACTCGTCTGAATCGTACTCACTTTTAAGTGTGTGCTTAACTTTTCCAGCAGCGATTTCACGTAGAGCTGTAACAACTTCTTTGTTCTTACTTCTTACTTGAGATTGATCACCTTCACGAAGTTGCTTTACACGCTTAGCAGTTAAATGAACGAGCTCGTAGCGGTTTTCAACATGCTCTAAACAGTCTTCAACGGTAACTCGGGCCATAGACACCTCTTAAAGGGATTTTTGTGAATCTCCATTTTTAAGGCAAATGGGGGTTTCTGTCAAAGAAAAATGCTGCGCAACATGATTCCTTCGGGTCTATACAGTGCATTAAGAGGCGTACATGGCCTCAATTTCCTTCTTAAACTTCTCAGTCACTACCTTCCGCTTAATTTTAAGGGACGGAGTGAGGTAGTTATCGGTTGTAAACTCTTCCGGGGAAATTATAATTTTTTTCACACTTTCATACTGGGCAAGTTCTTCATTAATCTCATCGATCTCTTTGCTCACAATTTCCTTCACCTTGGGATGGCGTGCGAGGTGCTCAACAGTGCAATCAGACGGAAGATCCAGTTCATCCAGCATATGTTGGAAGCGCTCTTTTTCGATTCCGACAATGGCACTGATGTAGTTTCGGTTTTCTCCCACTGTCACCATGTGAGAAATATGCGGCTTTGACTTGGCCATATTTTCAATTTTTTGTGGGGCAACTTTCTTACCACCACTTGTGACGATGAGATCTTTTTTACGATCAGTGATTTTAAGAAAACCTTCGGGAGTAAATTCACCGATGTCTCCTGTTAAAAACCATCCATCTTTCATGGCTTCTTGTGTGGCAGTCGGATTCTTATAATACTCAGTCATGAGGGCCTGAGATTTTACTTTAATTTCTCCATCTGCTTCAAAAGAAATTTGCACGTCCCCTATAGGCCGTCCCACAGTTCCTGGAATTTGCTTGGCCAATGGATTCAGGCAGCAAGGAGCAATGGTCTCAGTTAGGCCGTAGCCTTCGAGAATAGTGAGGTTGGCGTAGCGGAGAAATTTGATAATCTCCGTCGATAAGGGTGCACCACCGGAAACAAAGTAACGGACTCGTCCACCAAAGCTGGCATAAATTTTTGCAAACACCATTTTACTTGCGATGGTATATTCAATAAGTTCAGTTGCGGTTGGGGAAAGATCACGGTCGATTTTAGCAAAATAATTTTCAGACGCTTTGATCGCCCACTTGAAAGCTTGTTTCTCTAAGAAATTTCCGTTGCTGACCTGATCTAAAACTTTGGCATAAATTTTTTCAAAAATTCGAGGAACGGCCAGCATCACAGTTGGGCGAACCACTTGCAAGTTATCTAGAATTTTGTCAATGGACTCAGCATACACAGCCTGAGAACCAAAAATAAGTGGCAGCATGGAATCACAGCGGCCTAGTACGTGGGAGAGAGGCAAGAAAACTAGAGTGCGATCCTGAGTATTAATGGTTCCATTAATTGTCTTCTCAAGATTAATAAGCATTGAGATAAATGCGTTCTGTGTAATCACGGCACCTTTAGGTTCACCCGTTGTTCCTGAAGTATAAATGATAGATGCAATTTCTTCAGGGAGCTGAGAAGTGAGTTGATTTTCAAAAAAGTCTGGCTGAGACTTTAATTCATCAGTTCCTAAGCGGATTAATTCTTTGTAACTATAGTAAGGATATGAATTGCGGAATTTTTTTAATGATTCGGCTGAGAGTTCATTAATTGAAATAATCATTCTTAAGTTCGTGAGATTTTTTAAAGCAGGTGCAATCTTATCCATCTGCTTATCATTTTCAACAATCAGAACTGTGGAGTCAGAATGATTAAAGATGTGAACAATCTCTTGAGCTAAGTAACTCGGATAAATAGGGATGGTACAGGCCCGTGAGCAGAGTGTTGCCATATCAAGTAAGTGCCATTCTTTTGAAGTTTGCCCTAAAATAGAAATTTTATCACCGACATTGACTCCCAATTTGTGAAAAGCATTGCAGAGGATCTCGATAGTTTTTCCGTATTCTTTGAATGTGAGATTTTTGATTTCGTTATTTTCAATCCATCCGATGGCATACTTATCTGGACTTTTATCAAGTCGCTGTTTTAAAAGTCGGCCTAAGGTTCTTGGTCCTTGTAACATGGGATTCCTTTTTACCGATCAGCTGCGCCAATCGCCCTTGAAATTCAAGAGATTATCATCGTCTATAAATGGTCCGTACCTTGCACTTATCGGCTGTATGAAGACTGTTATTATAGTTTCTAAATGTTTAAGCGTCACTAAATTCAACTCTCATGAGAATTGGTATGAGTTTCACTTCAAGGGTGTCTGTGCGGGGGAGGCACTTCGTAGAGTTCTTTTGAAGGGTCGCATCGATTTTCAAATTAAGAAAGCTGAAGAGTACTTGATGTATGTGCAAATGCTCTCATGCGAGAGAGGGATTCTAAAAGGAACCATACTCAAAGTAAAAAATTTAGAAGACTGCTGGGATAAATCCTAATCGACGTTGATGGCCACGTGATCTCCGATCATAAACTGCTGGATATCGAAGATAGGAGCATCTTCTTTTTCGTATTCTTTAACCGTGGCAATAGCACCTTCATCTGATGAATGAAGAACTTTAAGCTCACCGATTTTAACCCGGTAGTTAACTCGTTTTTTACTATCGTAAGGATTTTGAACAGAAATAATTCGGAAGACATCAACTACGCTATCTTTTTTGATACCAGCAGCAGAGCCCATGTTGATGTAATAGTTTTTACGGATGACTTCATTCTCAGTTCCCATAGAAAGGTCTTGGGTCATACTGAAAATTACATAAGAGCGCGCCAAAATAGGCTGGCTTAAACAGAGTGAAAACAGCAGAAATAAAATTTTCATAACAAGGGCCTCGCAGGTGTTACCTAAGGCTTATCGTCTAAGTTTAAGAGAAGTTAAGGATGACCATGATACCTGAGCATCATGGTCAGAAGTGGAGTACTATTCTTGGATTTTAATATACTTAAGATTGTTATAAATGATGTCTGAGTAGCGGAAATTCTTAAAGTAGTCGTGATACAGGATATAGTTTCTCGAGTAGTACTGCATCACCCATGGCAGATCGTTATTCACGAGCACTTCCATTTGGGCCATGAGATTTGATTTGTGAGGACCATCATCGAGACCCTTGAGTTCTTCAAAAAGTTTATCGTATTTGGCATTTGAGTACTGAGACGAGTTAGGTCCAGGAGGCAAATTCGCCGTTGTGAGAAGTTGTAGAACGTTTTCAGCATCTGGGTAATCAAGCACCCAACCACCTTGCCAGAATTGAAGCTCGCCACTTCTTGATTTCTCTAAGAAGGCCGGGAAAGAATTAATTCTTACCGTGATTTCCATTCCTAAGTTACGAAGTTCTTGCTGGATAAATTCGCCCATCTGACGTTTGCGGGTATCAGTTCCACGAACATCAAAAGTAATTGGTGGAAGACCTTTGCCATTGGGATATCCGGCTTTCACTAAGTACTCTTTAGCTAAAGTCAGGTCGTACTTATAGGGAAGCTCGGTGGAGGGGGAGTAGCCAGGAAGACCTGGTGGGTAGATGGAATTAGCTTTTTGGGCCACATTATAAGTGAAGAGCTCAATGTATTTATCAATATTCACTCCATGAGCGATGGCCTTTCTTAAGTTGAGATTATTCCCAAACAGAGGATCTTTCATGTTGAAGGCAATCCACCAGTAAATCAGAGTGGGGGAAGCTTGAAGTTGAATTTTATCTTTTGAAATTTCTGGTTTGAGTTTCCCCTCACTGGTTAGGGCCACGTGGTAGTGATCCTTAGTGAGATTGATCATATCAATTTTCTTCTTAAGAAAATTGAGCCAATCTGTCTGGGCTTCTTTAATAACGATGAGCTTAATGTTTTCCATGAACGGAAGTTTCGCCCCAGCATCTTTGAGAAGTCCACTCTCATGAGCATAGCGGTCTCCTTCAGCGGGATAGGTACTCGTGATATAGTTGGGATTCTTTTTAAGAGTTACTTCTTGCGTGGAATTATAGCTGACAATTTCGTAAGGACCAGTACCCACCGTCACCATAGAGAGATCATTTCTGAGTGTCTTCATAGCTTCTTCAGGAACGGGAGAAGCAAAGTTTAATCCTAGAGCAAACATCAATTGCGGATATGGACGCACTAATTCAATAACAAGAGTGTGATCATCGGGAGCATAGAGCCCAGAGACTGTTTCCACAGAAAACTTATCCATATCTGTTTGAACTTTATCTCTCCAATCATTGAGACCCTTCACTTTTCCGTCAAAGAGCCACCAGCCTTGGGAGTGTGATCCAAGAAACGCCAGCCGCTTAATTTGAGTAACAAAATCCTGAGCTTTAACTTCCCGCCCAGCTGGAACTAAATCTGATGCATGATACTTAATCCCTTTTTTGATTTTAAAAGTATACTTCAACCGATCTCGCGATAATTCAGGCATGCCTTCTGCCAATAATGGGCGAAGTGAATATGGGCGCTTGAGATATTCGAGCTCATAGAGGGTTTCATAAACTTGGGCCACAGGCATATAGCATACCGTATCGTAGCAATTGGCCGGATCAAGAGTAGAAATTTCTTGAGGGATAGAAATTGAGATGGTGTTTTCTTTATGAGCACTTTGGGTACAACTAAAACCAAGAACAAGTATCGCAAGAATTAAAAATTTCACTTCAGGGCCCCTTCAACTGCTTTTAATAAATCATTGAGTTTCGCTGCATCCCCTGAGCCTTGAGCATTATCAGGTTTACCGCCACCTCTGCCATTCACGATGGGCATCACTTGTTTTAAGACCGCTGAACAATCCACACTTGAGTTTGCGCGGTTTGTTTTAAGAACAAATGAAACTTTGTCGGCTTCCACGGCATATAAGAAAAGAACTCCGTGAGAAAACTTATCTGCAAAAATATCGGCAAGTTTTTTCATGTTCGGTAAATCCGCGCTTGGTGCCTTGGCCACAGTCAGAGTGAGTCCACCTTTAATAGGAGCTTCATTATTAAAGAGACTCTGAGATTCAAAGTTTTGTAATTTATCATTGAGGTTTTCAAGCTGCTTAGATTTATCTTTAAGGTCATCGCGCAGACTTTGAATTTTCTCTAAAACTTTTTCTTCTTTAACAGAGAAATTTTTCTCAACTTCTGAAAGAATCTTTGAGCGGTTCAAAAGATAGTCGATAGCATTCGTGGATGTGATGGCTTCGATCCGGCGAACACCAGAGGCCAGGGCTGTTTCGATGATGATTTTAAACAAGCCAATCTCACCAGTGTTATGAACGTGGGTTCCTCCACAAAGCTCAACCGAGAAGTCTCCCATACTTAAGACACGAACGCGGTCGCCGTATTTTTCACCGAAGAGTGCCATCGCCCCTTTCTTTGTGGCTTCGTCTTTTGACATCTGAACAGCTTCAACCGGAAGGGCTGTGGCCACCGCAGAATTCACTAACTCTTCCACACGGGAGATTTCTTCTGGTTTTAAGGCTTCATTATGAGTGAAATCAAAACGTAGTCGATCAGGGCCTACTGAAGATCCGGCCTGCTTCACATGCTGACCCAGAACTTTAATCAATGCTGATTGCAATAGGTGAGTCGCAGAGTGATTGCGCTTAGTGAGTTCTCGCTCTTGGTGATTTACTTTAAGCTTATAAGATTCGCCAATTGTTAAGGCATCAGCATCTGGAGATAGGTGAACGTGAAGTCCATCAACTGGTTTTTGAGTGTCAGTGATTGTGGCGAGCTTTCCTTCTCTCGAGAAAATTTCTCCCTTATCACCTAATTGACCTCCACCTTCGCCGTAAAAGGGAGACTTATCAAAAACTAAATAGAATGTTCCATCGATTTCTTCTTTCGCTATAAGCTTGGCATCAGAAACAACTTCTTCGTAGCCTAAAAACTTTGTGTCCCCAAATTTTTCTTTAATGCTGTAGAAGACTTTGAGATTATCTTCTTGAACTGCAAACTTTGAACCCTTCTTAGACTGAGCTTTTTGACGGGACATGGCCGCTTCAAAACCCTCATTGTCTAGTTCAAGATTTTTTTCACGTACAATAACTTCTGTGAGATCTAGCGGAAATCCGAATGTATCGTAGAGTTTGAAAGCTGCTTCACCAGAAAATTTAGAACCAGCTCTGACTTTGCCGAGTTCTTCATTGATCAGGGCCAACCCTGTATCAAGGGTCTTTCTAAATTTTTCTTCTTCGAGCTTTAGGAGTTTTTCCGCCAGAGCTGCGTTGGATGCGTTGTCTGGATATTCTTCACCAAGAGATTCAAAGACGGAGGGAACTAGCTTATAGAAGCTGATATCTTTTAAACCCATAAGAGATAAGTGGCGGACTGCACGGCGAATAATTCGACGCAGAACATAGCCGCGTCCATCATTAGAAGGAATAACACCATCAGTGATGAGCATAGTAGCCGAACGGATGTGATCGGCAACTACACGGAAAGAAGATTTCACTTCTTCGCTTTTATCTGTGTAGTAATCTTTGCCAGAGAGTTTTCCAATGGCCTTCATAACAGGTTCAAAAATATCAGTATCGTAATTGTAGTACTTGCCTTGAATAACTGCTGCTACACGCTCAAGACCTGCTCCGGTATCCACTGAAGGCTTAGGAAGTGGTTTGCGCTTGATCTCAGTTCCTTCTTTGTATTTTTCATACTGCATGAAAACAAGGTTCCAGATTTCAACGTAGCGGCCTTCATCATCAATCTCTTGATGTCCGGCAGGAACTCCCGTTGATCTCTCAGGACCGTGATCATAAAAAATTTCCGTACACGGACCACAGGGACCCACGTCTCCCATTTCCCAGAAGTTTGATTTATCTCCCAGCTTAAAGATGCGCTCAAGAGGCACACCCATATCTTTGTGCCAGATCATCATGGCTTCATCATCTGAGTCATGCACTGTCACAAGGAGTTTATCTTTAGGAATTTTTAAATCCACAGTGAGAAGTTCCCACGCAAATCGAATGGCATCTTTTTTAAAGTAATCACCAAAGGAGAAGTTACCGAGCATTTCAAAAAATGTATGATGGCGTGCCGTGAATCCCACGTTTTCTAAATCGTTGTGTTTTCCACCAGCGCGCACGCATTTCTGAATGGTCACTGCACGTCGGTTAGCCGGATTGGCCTTACCCGTAAAAAAATCTTTGAACTGGTTCATACCAGCATTAGCAAAAAGTATGGTGGGATCGTTGTAGGGAGCTAAGCTTGATGACTTATGTTTTTCATGGCCATGCTTAATGAAATAATTGGAAAAAGCATTACGAATTTCTTGCGCGCGCATACATATCCTCTAGAGTTGAAATAGCCGTAAAAGGCTAACAGAAACTATAGGGAAATACGAGACGTGTGCCGTGCGGCAATTCGGGGTTTTTTAGAAATCTTAGAAATTAAAAGTTTGGCCTTCAACAGAAGCTTGAGCTGGAACTTCTGCATCTTGAGCTGGTGCCTCAGAAACTTCAGTTTGACCGAAAGTTCCCACTTCAACATTGTTCTCAGAAGCTAGAGTATCTTGGATTTCAACTTGCTCAGAAGATAATTCACCAGCAAAACGAAGACGAGTTCCTTCTAATGGACCGTTAGTCAAAGTTACCATGTATGAATTCACGTCAACTTTGTACAAAAGACCGCTGAAAGACTCACCATTGATATCGTAGCTAAAAACATTACCTGCTAGTTCAGACAAAGAAGCAGAAACACTCTCACCATTAGGAAGAGATACGGTTAAAGATTCAATCACACCACCACTTGTTGAAAGATTCCCTTCAAATTGTGACTTAGGAAGACCTTTGGCCCATTTTTTAGTATTTGAAACTTCGATAAGATTTAAGCTTAATTCTTCTTGAATAGCTGCAACTTCAACTTCTTTAACAGGAGCTGAAACAACTGTATTTTGAACTGCTACTACTGAAAGAGCTTTTGGAGCAGCTGAAACAACATTCACAGCAGTTTTACCATCAAGTTTTTTCCAATTTACTGAAGCAGTTGAACGACCAAGAGTTGTTACACCCATGACTTCATCTAAACGCTTAACAAACTTCATTTCATCAGAAGCAAGGTCAGACTTAGAGTTGATCACGATGGCATTATAAGAGCCTACAGAGATTAGTAGTGTTACTACTAGTGCTGAGAGAGTCTTTTTCTTGTTTTTAGTGATCATCATATTGTGTTCCCCTTAGCCTTATATAAGCAAGCTGAATGCCAGAAGATGAGGGGTTAAATGGTGGAATTCTCGAGGGACAAGAGGCGAAAAGTGTAAGCTTTATAGTGGGTGTCTAAACATTCGACAGATGAGGCAAGTGTCTAGTTTTTGGACACTACTTTGAGGTGGAGTAATCATGTAATGATTTCAGGGAATACCCACAAAATTGCTGGTGATGTTATCTTCCTCCCACACAAATTCCCCCTTAGAGGACCTCATGAAAACGCTTCTCGCACTCTCAATGATGATCTTTGCTTCAAGTAGTTTTGCGATTACTGATCAAGACCTAGTTCAGGCATGCTCAGCAGTTGGAATCAGTAAGGTTATTGCCCAAGCGGACGTCATGGGACTTGAAATCGATCAGGAAGCCATCTACGAGTGTGGCATTCATAATCAAGGACCAACTGGGTATGTGTGGTTTTGTGCCGAGGCTTCTAACGGTGAGATCATTTCAAAAGCGACTCAAAAGCCTTTCTATACTAAATGCTTCTAATCCCGGGCCGAGTTAAAGTGGGGGCCTAGAGATTTCTTGGCCTCTTCGTAACTATGACCTTTGGAAATCAGAAAACGCAGAACTTTATCCCGTAGCTTAAACTTTTCTTCTGGATTCGTAGGGATCTCTTTAGATCTGAGTTTTTTAGCAATGAGCTTCTCTAAACTTTCATCATCCGTAAAACCAAGTTCGATTTCAATTGCCCTGAATTCTTCAGAGGTGAATAATAATTTCTCCATCGCTCCACGTTTCTTGATCTTATCTTCGGCTTCGCCTTTCATCATCCATTTGCGGATAAACAGGCGGCGGTAGCTTTCTTCTTTAATGAGACCGTTGGCCTTGAGTTTTTCGATAACTTCATCGACTTCGTGAGGGAGGTTATCTTTTTTAGAGCGCAGTTTACGGCGAAGTTTAAACTCCGAGTAGTCTTGGCGAGCTATGAGATGGATAGAGTAGTTATAAATACGTTGGTTCATTGTTCTCTAAAAAGAAGGCCACCCGAAGGTGGCCTAAATGCTTATTGAATTTTTTTGTCTTTCTTAGAAGATTTTTCTTCTTTGATTTCCCCTGTGGCCATATCCACAGTCGCCATCTCAGTTGATTTCACAATCCCGTGCTTAGCGAGAACTTTGTGACGGATTTCTTCCATGATAGAAGGGTTTGCTTTTAAGAACTCTTTAGACTGCTCGCGGCCTTGGCCAACTTTAGCATTGTTATAAGAGTACCAAGCACCAGCTTTTTCAATGATGCCTTCGTTAGCAGCAACATCCAAAAGATCGCCTTCTTTAGAAATACCTTCTCCGTACATGATGTCGAATTCAACTTCACGGAAAGGAGGAGCTACTTTATTTTTAACAACTTTAATTTTTGTACGGTTACCAGTTACAGTTTCACCGTCTTTGATGGCACCAATTCTGCGGATGTCCAT
>CAMDDI010000027.1 GCA_945890905.1 Bacteriovorax stolpii | reverse complement strand
TCTTTTTTGAAGATGAGAGTGGTGAAATGAAAGATTTGCGTATCCCCGGAAATTCTATTTATGTTTTTGGGAAATCAGCTCGGCTTATGCGACACGGACTGGGATCAATTTATGCCAAAACGCTTTCGCCGGGGTCAGAATGTTTTTTGGAAGATAAAGAGCGGATCAACCTAACTGTGCGGCAGGTTTTCAAAAAAGCTTAAGTAGTTACCTTGTATCTTGTTGATCATGCCTTCAAATAAAAAGTACAGATCCTCTTTGTTCTTTTGAGTGCACAAGTTTTTAAAGGTTGTGAGAACTTTATTTTTTTCAGTATTGATATCTTCGTGCACACCTTTAATGGCGGCCTGATACTGATCCAGGCCCCAAGGAACTTCTCCCTCGGATTTTGCTTTAAATGCATACAGAGATTCTTTAAGAGCTGGGTTGAGCTCAATGAGTTTGAGAGTCACGTAATTAAGCTGGCCATTAATAATGTCCTGAAAGGGAGGTCGTCCACTTGTATTGAGTCCATCCACAATATCATCGGCCATTTGAAAAATAAGACCGACTTTCTCTCCTAAGATTCCAAGAGTCGCAATGTCTGGGTATTTAGCGAGCTTGGCCGGAGTGGTACAACACCAACGGATTAAGCTTCCTGTTTTTTTTATGGCAATTTGCTCAAGATCTTCAACTCTAACTTCAGTTTTCTTTTTAAGATCGTATTGAAGCCACTCACCATCTGCGAGATCCTGAATTGATTTGGTGAGGTCGATCAAGATTTCATTATTATTTTTTTGCGCCAGTTCACCCATGATGGTCGCCAAGAGGTAATCTCCTGCCAAAATGGCGGTGGTATTATTTCTTAGAGAATTAAGGGTAGGGTGATTGCGGCGAGAATGACTTTCATCAATGACATCATCATGAACCAGTGAAGCCAAATGAGTGAGTTCTATAGCGCGAGCGTAGGTGGTGAGCTCCTGAGGTTTAAATCCGAAGACTTCACCCATCAAAAACATGAGACCTGGGCGAAATTTCTTACCACCTGCGTGAATTAAATCATTCAGATCATGCGTTAAATTACTGCATGTCTTTGCGGTCATATCTAGTTTGAGCTCATCGAGACTGAGCTTAAGTTCTTGAAGTTGCATCTTAAGGCGGGTCCTTTTGGAAACAATTTATGTGATAGGGAAGCTTTAGGCAAGAAAAGGTCAAGATTTGTTCAAATAAAGTCTCACCCATGGCCCTTTAAATAGGTCCTCATTGAGAACATAATGAACTCAACCAATCGAAGGAGAATCTATGCGTTTATGGATCATTTGCCTCTGTCTTGTGGGAAATCTTTGGGCCGCTGATTTCTATTCTGTTAAAGAGAGAACTATTGAAGGAAAAGACATCTCTATGGAGCAGTTTAAAGGCAAGGTAGTGTTAATCGTTAATATTGCTTCTCAGTGTGGTTACACTCCGCAATTAGAAAAACTAGAAGCGCTTCATCAGAAATATAAAGCCCGAAATTTTGTCATTCTTGGAGTTCCCACTAATGATTTTGGAGGTCAAACTCCAGAAGACGATGGGGCCATGAAAGAATTCTGTCAGAAAAAGTATCAAGTGACTTTTCCTCTTCTGGCCAAACGTACTATCAAGGGTAAAGATAAGCGTGCTCTTTATCAGTTTCTTGGAGGAGATGTGGGATGGAACTTTGAAAAATACTTAGTCAATAAAACGGGAGAAGTAGTTGAGCACTTTAAATCTTCCGTTGAACCTATGGATAAAGAACTCACTAGAAAAATTGAAAGCCTTCTTTAATTGAAAACAACTGTTGTGGGCGCGGGTGGCGCAGGAATTGCTTCGGCCCTACTGGCTTCGTTGCGCCACGAAGAAGTGACATTACTTGAAGCACATTCAGCAATTGGTGGATGTGCTTCTTATTTTAGGCGAGGTCAGTTTGTATTTGACGTTGGGGCCACCACCATAAGTGGTTTAGGTCCTGGTGAACCCTTAGATAAACTCTTTTCACTATTAGGATCAAGACCTGGTTTGCAATTATGTGATCCTGGAATGGTGATTCATCTATCTGACGGTAAGAAAATTTTATATCACCATGATTTTGAATTGTGGATGCAAGAGCTTCATAAACATTTTCCTCATCTCAATCATAGACGTTTTTGGGAAAACTTAAGAAAGATCAATCAATTGGGTTGGGAATTTCTCGACTCCATTGAAACTTTTCCATTTGTAACTCTCTCTCAATGGATAGCTGTGTTCAAAAAACCCAGACTTTTAAAAGTTTTAGGGGGACTTATGATATCCCTAGATATGAGTTTAAAAACTCATGGTCTGGATCATCCACTTTATCGCGAACTCATCGATGGCATCCTTTTGATTTCCGCACAGGCAGAAAGTAAAAATATACCTCTATTGGTTGGGGCCATGGGACTTATGTATCCGGCACAAACTTACGCTCCCGTAGGTGGAATGAAAGGGCTCATGGATTACTTCGAAGGTGAACTTTCACTCAAGAATGTGATCTTGAAGAAGAAAAATAAAGTGACAAATTTCTCGGAACTAAAAGCTGACCGTTTGATTTTTAATATCTCGAGTTGGAATCTGGGAGAATTAGAACTGGCCCCTTTAGAAAAGGCCCAATCCTGGGGAGCTTTTACACTCTATCTAGGAGTAAAATCTACGATCTCTCAAACTTATCATCAGGTTCATTTGGGTCATCCGCTCGTTAAGAATTATTTTGTTTCTTTTTCTGTGGTTGGAGACAGCCTACGCGCCCCCGAAGGTTGGCAAACTGTGAGTATTTCGACCCATATTGAAGTCAGAGATAACTACGATGGGTTACGGGGAAAAATACAAACTCTTATTCTGAATGATTTTATGAATCGTTTTGGGATCACAGAAACGAAGCATCTCTCAACAGGAACCCCTCAAACTTTTGAATTCTTCACCGGAAGGAAAAATGGTTATGTGGGTGGTCTACCATTTTTGTATGGAAGAAATCCTTGGCGACTAAAAAATTTCTTTTTAAAGCAAAAAGAAACTTATCGTGTGGGTGATACAATCTTTCCCGGGCAAGGAATGTGCGGGGTTGTGGCAGGAGCTTTAGGGCTGCATCGCTATTTAGCTAAGAGAGAAGCTTAACTTCCAATGCGCGGCTGATTTTTAAGTTCATATCCCTTTGAGGGAAGGCCATTTCTATTTTAGATTCTCTAAATTGTTGATCAACTTTAAAACGAACATCACTTCTGACTTGGGCGAGACTTGCCACCTTATTCAAATTACACCAGAAAATCATTTCAAAATTCAAATTGTTATCACCAAAGTTTTCAAAATGGACTTGTGGTAGAGGAGTTTGATCAATTCCTTCAGTGTTAAGCATAATGTGCATACAGAGATTTTCCACCTGCTTTACATCTGAACCATAGGCCACTCCGAAACTCACCATGGTTCTCACTGTTGTGGAAGATTCATAGGTCCAGTTGAGAACACTTTTTTCGAGGAAAAAACTATTGGGAACAACAAAAATTTTATTGTCCACATTTTTAATTTTTGTACTTCGTGTTCCAATAGATAGAATTGTTCCTGAAATACTATCCAGTTCTACTACGTCTCCCACCTTAATGGGTTGCTCTACTAAAAGTATGACCCCGGAAATAAAGTTATTCACAATATTCTGAGAGCCAAAACCCACACCAATGGCAAGCGCTCCACCAAAGACGGTGAAAACTGTGAGAGGTATTCCCATAATGGTGAGTGCAAGAGTCACTACACCCCCAAGGGAACCATAAAAAGCAAAAGTTTGATATGTTGTTTGTGAAGCTTTCTCTTCAACAAAGGGAAGAATAAGTCGACGATTTATGATCTTTACGGCGAGTCTCGAAATGCGATTGGCGAAGAGTAAGATCAATAAAGCAAGAATCAAACTACCTAAGTGGAAATCGATCCCTGCCACTCTAAATAGCTTGTGTTTCCAGAGCAAGGCCACAGGGTATAAGAACTCATTTAGGCGAGTGAGCTGATCAAACATCGTATCTCCGCGTTTTTAGATGGTTTTCTCATGGTAAATTTGGCATATGGCCATGGACTTCGTCTAGTCTTTGCTATATAAACTTCTGTTATGCAAAAAAGCTTTATCACCCATTTAAGCACCGTTTCTTTCCTGCATATCCTGCTTCTTTTGGCCGGCTGGCAAGTCTATAGCACAAAGTTATCAGAACCCCTCATTCCTCATATTCAATCAGAGGTGATGAGACTTCGTGTGGCCTCAAGTATTTTGATCAAACCAGCAGCTCAACAAAAAGTGGTTAAATCTAGTACTGTTGTTAAAAAAGCTGTGCCCCAAGTATCTGAAGAAGTGGTTCAAAGTGCTCCAGTCATAGAAGGCGCTCAGGCATCTGATGGTGGGGCAGTGGGAGCTTTAGGTACTGGATCAGTTCATGGAACCATTACTGATCTTAAATCAATATATAAGTCTGAACTCCGGGCCAAGATTGATCAAAACAAATTTTATCCTCTTATGAGTAAACGACTGGGTCAAACTGGAGTGGTGGTTGTGGCCTTCACACTTCTGGAAGATGGTAATATCATCAACGTAAGAATTGATAAGGCTTCACAATTTGAACCTCTCAATGCTTCTGCGCTTGAAGCCGTGAAAAAAGTGAAGTTTTTTAAACCCATTCCTAAAGAACTAAACACGGATAAATTTGATCTTAAAATTCCTGTACAGTTTGTGACTATCTAAGGACTTTATGAATTCTAGCTTCTTTTCAAAGCAAGGCCTAAGTTCCCAAGAGGTGTTCACCTTGATGAGTCAAGCTCGCAAGCTCGATGTGAATCGGGCCGAAGGCTATGATTTAAGTCGAACTTATTTTGAAAGCACTGACCATAATGATTTTATGAATAAAACCCACGCGCTCTTTTCAGCAGAAGATGCAGAGAATCCTTGGGACTATAAATCTCTGCGCAAATTTGAACATGAAACTGTCCGTATGTGTGCCGAAATTTTTCATGGGGATAGAAGTGTGGTGGGTTCAATCACCTCTCACGAAACCGAAGCTCTGCTTCTTATGCTCAAGGCCTATAGGGATAAAACACGCAAGTCACGTCCTTGGGTGAAAAAGCCTGAGATGATTATTCCGGAAAGTGCTCATCCTGCGTTTGTTAAAGTTGCAGAAATTTTAGATGTAAAAGTTATGCGCGCAAATCTTGAAAGTGATTTTCGCGTAAGTACTCAAGCCGTTAAAAAACTTATTTCTCGCAATACTATTCTCATTGTTGGATCTGCACCTCAGTATCCACAAGGGGTGGTGGATCCCATTGCTCAGCTAGGTGAGATGGCAATCAAGTTTGGTGTGCCACTTCATGTGGACGCTAGTGTGGGAGGATTTATTATTCCTTTCATGGAAAAGCTTGGAGCACCTGTTCCTGCTTTTGATTTTAGAATTCCTGGTGTGATGTCTATATCGGCTGATATTCATAAATATGGCTACAGTTCACTGGGAGCTTCCGTTTTGCTATTTAGAAGCATGAACATTATGAAGTATCAGCTTTTTGCTCAAACAGATTGGAAGGGTGGTTCTGTTTATACCTCCGTAGGCCTCTCGGGAGTCCGTGCTGGTGGACCAATTGCTTCGGCATGGGCCGCAATGAAAAAGTTTGGAGAGAGTGGATATTTAGAATCTACTCAAAAACTTCTCATCTTACGTGATCAGTTTTTAAAAGACCTCGCTAAAATCCCAGAGATAAAATTACTCGCCTTACCTGATCTCACTTTACTCTCTTTTTGTAGTCAAGATTCGAGAGTTACTACGAGTGCCTTGGGATCTTTGATGGAGAAGAAGGGATGGAATGTTGAAAGACAAAATCATCCGGATTCTTTGCATCTGACCCTTTCACTTCTTCATGAAAAAACATTAAAACGCTACCTTGAAGATCTTCGGCACTCAGTGAAAGAAATTAAAGAAGATCAAAGTCTTAATCAGAAAAATCATTTCTCCGTTTATAAATCTTCAGTGATCTCACAGATGGAGAAAATTTATGGGCCAGAAAACTTATATCCTGACGAATCGCTAGAAGTTGAAAACTGGATTGATTTCGCTCAAAAGTTTGGTCACCAAGCTTTGGATATTTGGGACAAAGTTAAACTTGGTATAAGAGGAAAAGCATGAAACATTTATTCTTTTTTCTTTTTGGTTTATTGTCACTAACTGCTCATGCAGATAGTTTTGAGAATTATCTAAGAGAAAAAGAGCAGAACGTCTCTCACAAGCAGCATCTTCCTTATATTTTAAGTCACGGACATAAAACTCAGGTCAGCGTTCTGTTTATTCATGGAATTTTCTCTTCACCTTTTTATTTTCGCCAAGTGGCCGAGAGTTTTTATAAAAAAGGATATAACGTTGTAACCATTCTTCTTCCAGGCCACTGGGGGAAAGATATCTACGATATGAAATCCACGACATCTAACTCTTGGTCGGCGGAAGCTGACCGAGGTTATGAATTTGCCCGTACACTAGGTGACCGAGTCATTTTAGCTGGGCATTCACTAGGTGGTCTTCTTTCCATTGAGCAGGCCATTAAGAGACCGGCCAGTGAAGTGGTAGGTGTATTCTTGATGTCACCCGCTCTGGCCATTAAACCCGTCGTGCTTACTGCCTGCCGAGCGGGAAAGCAGTTCCGCTTAGACGGCAATACTTTTACACTTTCAAAGCCAGACGGAAAAAATATTCCATGGTTTGCACCTCGAGCAGCTCTTCTTATCCAAGAGCTCTATTTGCGGGTGAAATATCTTGATCTCAATGTTCCAATGTATCTTGCCTATACCTGGAATGATCCGGTAGTGAGAGTTAATACTTTGAAAACATTTAAGTACGATGTTCAAACCCATAACAAAAAGGTCCGCATCTATAGCTTAACCAGTGGCGTGGCCCATGCCAATATTGGTCAGGGTAGTCAGGATCATCCGACTTACCCAGTAGCAGCGGCGAACTGGGATTTTGATAACATGATGATCGAAGGGATGAGCTTTCTGGCTCAATTTTAGAGGGATCATGACTTATCAATGTCACGATACTAAAGAGAAAATCATGGAAGTAGCACGAGTGCTATTTTCTGATCATGGCTTTGAAGGAACATCGGTACGAGATATCGCTAAAGCCGCTGATGTAAACGTTGCTTCTGTAAATTATCATTTCTCAAATAAAGAAAATCTTCTCACCGAAATTATGCGCTCTGGTTATGAAGAATGCTCTCATACGGTTAAATCAATCTATGAGAGAAATAACAGCTTAGAAGAGACACTGGTAGAGCTTTTTCAATATTTTACTGAAAGATCTCATAACCTAGTTTCAATGTTTAAAATTAAGCTCTCTACTCAGCACTCTCATCATTTTGTAGCTGAAGGTTCAAAGGATCAGCTCTTAGGTCCTCCAGGCGGAGTGGTGATTGCTGCGGCCATTAGAAATGAGCTAGGTCCTGACGTAACTGAGGAAGATGTGGTTTGGGCCTTACGTTGTTTATTTACTCACGTGGTTCATCAAAGTCTAATGTACAATTGCTGCATGAAACAGGGCACATCCTTTCAATTCACTGATACGGATATCGAAAAAAGTATCCGCAGACTCACCCGGATTGTGCTTCAAGATCTCCGTAAGAAATGAGGTTTTTCAACCAGATGCCAATAGTCGTGCAAAATAATTTTTGAATCGAGCTTTTTAATAAACACAAACATACCCACAAGCTTTCTATGCAAAAAGAGTAAATCTTTTGGCGGAGGAGAATAGCGGCATTTACGGGATAGGGCCCATGAGAGGTCCCGAGATTCCTGCAGAAAAGATTTATCGGTAAAATCAAAAGGCTTATTCACTCTAAAGGGAGCGGCCAAGACATCCACCATTCTAAGATAGATCTCTTTGACCTCTTTATTTTCTCTGGCATCAATGAATCCTAATCGCTCACTCTCACTTAAAAGTAAGGCCCGGTCATTTTTATAAGCTGCCACAAGCACTTGGCGGTATCCCTCTACAAATTCCTCAGAATATTCTTTGGCCGCACCAAAATCTAGCAGAGCTATTTCATTTTTTGGAGTGATAAGAAAGTTTCCTGGATTAGGATCGGTTTGTACCACTCCGAAGTGGAAGAGCTCTTCCATGTAGAGAGTTAAAAATAAGTTTGATAAACGATCTTTTTCAGACTGCGATGGGGCTGTCTCTAGCCATTCTGAAAATGAGAGTCCTTGAATGAATTCTTGCGTGAGAACTTTATTTGTCGAATACTCGGAAAAAACTTCTGGAACCACATAGGGTGAATCTAGAAAAAGTTTGCGGTAGAGAGTATGCATTTTAAGTTCGTGGTCATAATCAGCTTCTTTGCGCAAAACTTCCTCTACTTCCAAAAAGAAAGCAGAAAAATCAACGTCCTTACCTTGAAAGAAAGTGAGCTGTTTAACAATGAGCTTTAAGAGTTTCAGGTCAGATGGGATGGATTCAGATACTCCTGGGTATTGAATCTTGATCACAACATCTTTGCCATTTAATCTTGCCTTATGAACTTGGCCGATGCTGGCCGCTGCTATGGGCCTTGGTTGAATTTTTTCAAAAGAAGAAAGTTTTTCTTTAAGTTCTTCTTCGAGAATTTTTTCTATTTGTTCGTAAGGTAAAAAAGTCGATTGATTTTGGAGTTGCTCAATAACTTTCATGATTTCCGGTGGAACATACTCACCCAAGTCCAGACTAATGAGCTGACCCAACTTCATACTGGCACCTTTTAAGTGAGAGAGTGTTTGAACCACATCCCGTGCCATTTCTAAGCGGCCTTCTAGCTTCTTTTTTTCATCTTCCCAAGTCTTTAAGCGCGAGCCAAGTTCATCCATGGCCAAGCGTGATGCCAGTCCCATAAGCTTGGTTCCGCGTGAAAATAAGGTCGTAGGAATTTTTTTGGCCATGAATGTCTCCCAATCGAAGTCTATTATGCTCCTAAGCCTATGATAAAACAGCCTCGACAGAGACCTTTCTTTCTTACACAGTCCCTATTATTGGATTTAACGCGGTGCTATTCTGGTTGAAACTTTAAGGATTTCAAATGCGCGCACTCATTTTAGCAGTTGGCCTCATGTCTTTGCCAGTGTTTGCTCAGGAGAGCATTAACTTTCGCAATGACCGTGAAGGTAAGAGTATCTACGCTACGGGCGCGGTGCTTCGTAACCTCGAAAATGTTACCCGTGAAATTTCAGGACCAGAGATTCTTTCTAACTACCGTGCGGTTCTTCAAGGTGTAAATGTATCAAGAGTTTGTGCTTACGATGTGAACTCTCAACTTAAGCGCAGATTTGTGCGCTTGAGCCCACGCTTCAATGATTATATCTCTACTCTTCATTACCTTAGATCTCAAAATGAAATTGATGATGTGGCCCTAAGTATTCTCATGAAAGCTGAAGAAGTGACTACGGCAGTAATTGAAGTTAAAAGTCCTCAGGATCTTCGTGCTCCCACTGATAGAGTAAAAAATGCAGCGATTTTAAGTATCTTAAGCGAATTTGAAGCGAAGTATGCTGCAAGAGATTGCTTTGATGATGCTTACAGAAAAATGTGGGCCGATATTGTTCGTTCCGATTCAGGTCTGCGAACTGCTCAACTGGAAGCTTTGTTAGTGATGGCCCGAGACCGTAGAAAAATAACCTCTGCTACTTACCAGAAGCTTGAACGCGCCCGTGCCCAAGAACTTGAAGCTTCAACACTGAGTTTGAAATCATATCACCAAAAGGTGAGAAGCATCCGTCTACAATATCCACTTCGTGACGCTTCTGAAAAGAGTAATTACATTACTCAGAAAGTGGACAATATGAAGGTGAGCCGCCGTCAGAAATTGATGGAGAACTATACAGATATTCAGATCATGTTAATGGGAAATGTAGTTAAGCGTTTACGCTCACGCCTTGAAGCAAGCCGCATCGACATTAATATTTTTGATAGAGAAGGCAATCCAAGTGAAACAATCTCACTTGATCCCATGGAGAGATTTCGTTTTGCCATTAAGCTTCTGCGTAAAGAAATCGCTACACTTTCACTCAATACTTATTTTAACGGTCGCTCACCCGATTATTTAGATGTCATGGCCGCTTCATATGAGATTGGTCTTATTCCAGCATCTGAAGTTGATGAACTTGCGGCTTTAGAAGAAGTTTGGAATCCACGCAAAACTTTCTGGGACAAAGCTTCTACATGGATCACCATGTTTAGTTCGGTCGCGACCATTGCGATTCCGCCACCCTACGGATTTATTCCCGCACTTGTACTTGTAGTCATCGAGGCCACTACGGGAAGAGATGCTAATGCAGAAGATAATGGAGTTTTATTCTAATGAAAACATCAACACTTCTTCTCCTTACCAGTTTAGTGCTCCCGAGTTTAAGCTTTGCTTCAACTCATACAACAAAAGCTTTGGTGCGCACTGAAAGAAATCAGCCTGAAATTCAAAATGTGATTTTAACTGACCTCATCTCTAGTGATAGTTTTGATGGTGAATTTTTTAAAGTCGTTCAAGGAAAATCTGAGACTGCTGTGCGCTTTGATGCTTCGGAAGAACTAGTACTTCGTGCTGCTACCACCTATTACCATCTTACTCGTGCACATACTTATTTTGCCCAAAAATTGAATTCTGAGTACGTTCAGAAAATGGGTAAGATCACTGTCAGAATTGATCACAAAAACCAATTTTCTGAAGTTGGTCACTTTGCCAACGATGCACTTGAGCCACAGTTTAATAATGCTCTCACCGTTCCGGCCGGTAATGGAAGTAATGCCTACGTAAGACACGGGGGAAAACCTTGGGGTCTAGAGATTTGGTTCAGACCAGTGAAGAAAATTAATATTAAAGAGCTCAGAACTAATAATCTGCAAGCAGCAGAAATGAATGTTCTGCTTGAGAACTTTCGTAACCAAGTTCATATGCAGTCTTTACAGCGCTTCTTAACCAACGTGATTGTATCTTGGACGGATGAGACTTCAACTGAGAATCCCTTTTCTCAAGAGAGCTTGATCCGCGCTGTGGGTGCATCAGTGATTATGGAAGTAGGATACCGATCAGTTGATCCATTAAACCGTGCTTTAAGCCGTCATTGGTACTGGCTTGATACGGCCATGGTTCCAGAAATTATTTATCATGAGTATGCTCACGCCGCTCTTTCTGATTACCTAGTTCTTTCTCATTCCACTGCAGTCATTGAAGGGATGGCCGATTTTTTTGCCGGTCAGATTGCCAATTCTCCGAAGCTCGCAGACAAAATCAAGAAGTATAATACCTACAACGGTAAGAATGCTAAACGTAAGCAAGATTATATGATCCAGTTTGAGATGACTGAATTCGCCAACACAGACTTTGTTTTTGGTCTTCTTTGGGAGATGAAAAATATTGTAGGTGCTGAGAAGGGTGAAGCCTTCATGTTTGAACTTCGCAAGAAGATCACCACAAATTCAAGCATCCGAGGCCAACTTGTTGAAGGCCTCCTGGACACCTGTGAAGAAGTATGTGCAGTGCCGTTTAATGACAGGCTTCGCATACTTAGAGCACTGGACCATAAGGGAATCTAAAAGTTATCAGGCACTATTGCGCCAAAGTGTCATGTTCGATATGAACGTGCGCTCACGCTTTAACAGGAGAATCTCATGTTTAAAAAACTTCTCACGTTGATGATGGTTTTTGCCATATTCACAGTTCAGGCCCATGCAGCTGCTGCTGATGGACTTAAGACCGCTTATGATGAATTAAATTATGCTCTCAACGTTGAATGGGATCAGAAAGACAAAGCTTTTTATACAGCTCAAATGAAAGAGTTCAATAATTCACTTCGTGATCTTCAGTCCCAAGGGTTAACCAACAGAGACCTTATTAATTTTGCCCGTTCTCAGGTTGTTAACCATCAGGCAGCTCAGGATATCGATGCAGCTTTCAACATGATTACTTTGAATAACATGAGTGATAATGATGCTTCGGCCTTGATGGTTGAGACCATGAAAAAGACTTATAGAACTGGAGCGAGCTGGAATGGCGAAGCCGATATCCTTTTATATGCTGGTCTAGGATTGCTTTTAATCGCAGCTGCTCTTGCTGCTGGTTCTGGATATTACGGTGGATCACCGTACTACGAAGACACTTGTTACTATGATTATTATTATGGTTATACTTGCTACTAAGATTTCGCTCTCATTAGCAATGTTTGAAAAGGGACCAACTGGGTCCCTTTTCTATTTGCGCAGATCTGTTGAAGAGAGTCTTTCAAACTCATGCCGGCCTAGAAATTGAACTTCTAGTTGAGGTGCAAAAGATTTCACCAAAATGGCAGCTTTCTCTTGGGCCGCATCATCTTCTAATCTCGATACCACATACAAAGCATGAAGCTCTCTCAAGAGGTCAGGACCTTTAATCCAATCTTTTATTGTGATGAATGAGTCAAAGCCCAATAACAGAGAAATTTTTTTTTCAGGGAAATTTTTACGGAGTTTTTCTACCCATTCCACCGTCGGATTCTTTTTCTGATCAAGAAGAAAGGTAGGAACTAGAAACTGATTTTTCTTAAATCGGATGCGGGAGCTCAGTTCAATGATTGTTAGTGCGGGATCTAGACTTCGCACTTCTTTTAAAGGATTGCGATCTGGCATCACAAAACAAGTCAACGCGTCTGGAAGAAGTTTTAAGCAGGCCTGATGTCCAGCATGCCAGGGAAAAAAGCTTCCACCAAAAAAGACCCATTCATCTGAATCTTGACCTACGACTATGGTGGGACAAAGTTTGGCGAGATCTTGATACTCATCTGAGACAGGGTAGCGAGCAGAAACCAGAGAAACCAAAGAGAGTGCATCAGCTTCCCGCAAATCAGGAATCAGTGAAGTCCAGGCCATCATAAACATGGTGGAGTCAGTGAGTTCAAATTCAATTTGGTTTTTCCAAACCAGTGGTCGGGTGAATTTTTCATCAGGAAAGGCCAAGCGGGCCTTGAAGATATCACCGTTGAAATGGAAAAAAAGACGAAGCAAAAAATTATCCTAGTTTAAAAGGAAGTGGTCTTTTGAGAGAAAGTTCCTCTAAGGACATCTTACATTGATAAACAAAAATTTCCACTCCTGATGCACTGGCAAGTGAAAGAAGTCTGCTATAGTCAGGATCAATGCTTGCGGCCGGCGCAAAACTGTCCACATCTTCTCTCTGAACTACAAAAAGCATGGCAGCGCGAAATCCCTGCTGCTTTAAGCTCATGAGCTCCATGAGGTGCTTCTGGGCCCGCACAGATACCGAGTCAGGAAATTGTGCCAATCCATCTTTTTTCAGTGTGACGCTTTTAATTTCAACATAGCAGGCTGGCTCACTCGTATGATTTTCCAGTAAAAAATCCACTCGTGAATGTCCCACTTTTTTTTCTGGAGTTACGATTTGATAACCTGATAGTTCAGGAATCAGACCCTGGGTGAGCCATAGTTTGGCCAATTTGTTGGCGTTTGCTGTATTGACCCCAATCCAAGTTTCATCATTCCAGGTGAGTTCAAGGGTATAAGGAAATTTGCGGGTTAGACTTGGGGAGCGTGAGAGGGCACATTTCCAGTTGGTTTCCCAACACGAGGTCATGGCCCCTGTGTTAGGAACGTGGGCGGTGATGGTTTCACTACCCAGGTCAACATCTGCCAGAAAGCGTTTATATCTTTTAAGTAGAATTGCCGTTTGTAGGGGTGTCTCCCATTTCAAAATTATTCTCCATCAGAAAAATAAAATTTTAATTGGGTATCTTGTCTTTGTAAATGCTGGCGCAATGGACGGTGATCAATCAGTTTTAATTTATTGAGATCGATTTGAAGTTGGTTAGTGGAAGAGTGACGTGCCCTGCGGGCATAGAAACAATCTTGAATAGTTTCGACCACTCCGATAAGTTTGCCGTTTTGAGGCAAGCGTACAACTGTGAGGCATAAAGATTTATTGTGCTCATCATCTTCAACACCATATTCAGAAGAAACGATATCAACTGTGGCCGCAAAAAGGCTCAAGGTGAAGAAACTTAAAAATAATAGTGTGAATGCTTTCATGAAAAACCCTCTTGCAACTGTTTTGTAAGAGAGTTTTATGTCAATGCGAGGTATCTGGAAAATAGAGAATAAGTATTCAATCTATCTAAAAAAAGGATGCTTCCCTAGGGAGGAAGCATCCATTAAAGCGGTTCAAGAATTAGGGGAACTCTTGAACCGCTAGTTGTTTAGTAACCGTAGTAAGGAGAGTTTACTCGACCCACTGAGATCACAATGCTTGTGATCACTCCATCACCATAAGCTCTAAGGCCGAGATCTCTCACATCTTCGTAGGCACTTACTTCAAGTGGAAGTCTCATGACACCTTGATAAGCAGTTCTGCTAATTCCTACTGGAGCGAAATTCAGCAGGGCTTGGAGAGATAGAGATCCGCGACGGAAAACTGAAGTTGTCACAGAAATTCTATTCACCACTGCACCTTGGAGTGTTCTTCCAGTTTGTCTGCGAACCAGTTGGTCGAGATCGATATCTTCAGAACCGCGAACTTGCTGGTTCAAGATCAGAGTCACGTTTGAATACGCAATAACTTGTTGTTGGTAATGTCGCGATGGTCCTGGACGGTAATCGTTGTATGGGCCCGGACGACCTGGTCCTGGGCGACCTGGTCCTGGACCCGGACGGCGGTCATCATAGTGACCGTCTCTGCGGTCATCATAGTGACCGTCTCTGCGATCATCATAGTGAGGACCTGGTTGCTGAGGTCGATCCGGTCGAGTAGGTCGATCCGGTCGAGTAGGTCGATCCGGTTGAGTAGGTTGATCCGGCCGAGTAGGTCGATCTGGTCGAGAAGGTTCATCCGGCCGAGAAGGTTGACCTGGTTGATCCCGATCTTGTCCTCCGCCTTGCCGACCAGGGCCTTGTCCGATTCCACCTGTCACATCACCGTCCCGACCTCGAGGGCCCTGTTGAGCGAAGGATTGGAATGAAACAAACAAGATCATTGAGGCCGCTAGTAACATAGATGACGAAGGCTTTTTCATGCTTTCTCCTTACGAGGTGGACCCAAACTTCTTGTTTAGATTTTTTAAAGTAAAGAGCAAGGAAAGTGCCAAGAGTAAGATAAGACATTAGTAACTTAGTGTTTGACTATAATTCCAGAGACTAGACGCAATTAGTCAGGTGTTGGAATTTAGCAAAATTGGTGCTTTTTAAAAAATTTATCTGGAGCTATTTTGGCACTGTTGAACTTTTTGACACCAGATTCTTAACCTTTTGATTTAACTTTTGGCCCCACTTCTCCGAGAAGGATTCTATAAGAGTATTTAGACAGTTATAGCGACATTAGTTAAAATGCCGTTATATCTGTTCATTAAAAATCACCCATATTCTTTTTTTTATAGAGGAGTCCTCCATGCCCGCAAAACTCATTTTAGAAGATAAAACTATCGAACTTCCTATCTTTGTTGGAACAGAAGGCGAGAAAGCTGTTGATGTAACCAAGCTTCGTGCAGAAACAGGTTATGTGACTCTCGATTCTGGCTACATGGACACTGGTGCTTGTACCTCAGCAATTACTTTTCTTGATGGTGAACAAGGAATTCTCAAATATCGTGGTTACTCAATTGAAGAGATCGCTGAAAAATCAAATTTTATCGAAGCTTCCTACCTTGTGATTCACGGTCGTCTTCCAAAAGAAGATGAACTCAAAAAATTCCAGGCCAAGATTGCTTCATACGATGATGTCCCTCAAGGCATCAAAGAGATGATTAAGATTTTCCCTAAAGATGCTCATCCCATGGGAATTCTTTCTAGTAATATGTCGGCCCTTTCTGCTTACTATCCAGATCTTCTAGTTCAAGATTTATCTCCTGAACAAAAAGAGACTGTGATGGCCCAACTGATGGGTCAACTGAAAGTCATGGCCGCATATGCTTACAGACATCAACAAGGTAAAGAGTATATCAAATCTGATAAGAATCTTGATTACTGCTCAGACTTTATCTACATGATGACGGGAAATAAAAACGTCGATAAAGAAGTGGCTAAAGCACTGGATATCCTTTTAGTCCTTCATGTTGACCATGAACAAAACTGTTCAACTTCAACTGTGCGAATGGTGGGATCATCTAAGGCCAATATGTTCGCAACCATTTCTGCGGGTATTGATGCACTTTGGGGACCACTACACGGTGGAGCTAACCAAGCTGTGCTTGAGATGCTTGAAGAGATCAAAGATTCTGGAAAAGGTTACAAAGACTTCTTAGCTGAAGTGAAAGATAAAAATTCAGGCTCACGCTTAATGGGTTTTGGTCACCGCGTGTATAAGAATTTTGATCCTAGGGCCAAGATCATCAAAGTTGCTTGTGATTCAGTTCTAGCAAAACTAGGTGTGCAAGATCCTCTTTTAGATATCGCTAAAGGCCTTGAAGAAGTGGCATTGAAAGATGAGTACTTCGTTTCAAGAAAACTCTATCCGAATGTGGATTTCTATTCTGGGATTATTTACCGCGCACTAGGAATTCCTACCAATATGTTCACAGTGATGTTTGCCATGGGAAGACTTCCAGGATGGATGGCACAGTGGAAAGAGATGGTAGAGCAGCCAGGATTTAAGATCTGCCGCCCTCGTCAGATCTATGTGGGAGAAACCACCAACAAGTATAAAGACATTAAATCACGCTAAAATGAAGGCCCCGAAAGGGGCCTTTTTTATGTCAGCCCAAATTCTCCTCGTGAATCGCTAACAGCGCTAAAACCTCAAAATCCTACATGTAGTTTTTTCATAGTCCCTTTCGTTTTTTGATGCTTTGCCCTATAGTGCGCCATCAACTTTAATGGGAGTTTTTATGAAATGCAGAAATCTGCTTCTAGCTGTAACAGCGACTCTACTTTTATCCGCTCAAGCTTTTGCAGGTGCTCCAAAATCAAATGCTATGGATGAGTTTGACCCATCAAGCCCGGATGCTGAACGCATCCTAGAAGATATGGATGCTGAATACGAAAGAGCCACGGGGAAATCGCCTTTCCTTGAAACTCCATCACTTAGTTTAAAATCTATGTTTGGCATTCAGGATTGTAAGAGAACTGAATGTGCAGTTTTCTTAGATATCAATAAATCAACTCAGAAAGCAGATCTTTATGAAAACGGAGTTGTTACTCGTACCTTCAAAATTTCATCCGGTAAACAAGGTCACTCAACCCCTAATTACAACGGTCATCCAACTGGACGCATCTATGATGCTCACCAATCTTCACGCTACCCAGGTGGGGAAGTGTATATAGACGGTAAAAATATGGGGAACATGCCTTACGCTGTATTTTTTAAAACTCTCTATGCAGTTCACGGAACACTTAGTGTTAGTAAACTAGGCACACGCGCTTCACACGGTTGCGTTCGTATGCACACTGACAATGCCCGTATCTTTAACCGCCTAGTTCGCGCCAACGGTATTGCTAACGTTTATATGTCAGTTCACGACTAAGATTTAAAATTTTGTTCACCAAAAAGGGTCCCACGATGGGGCCTTTTTTTTTGCCCTTGAGGCAAAAGTTGCCGATTCTAGGCTCCCCAACAATAGGTCACAACATCGCCTTTGGGTCACCGATAAGAAATTATCGGAGACATTATGAAAACTGCACTTGGATTCATCCTGCTATTTACTTTTCTTGAGGCCTACGCTGTAGAGCTTAAAGTCTATAGAAAGTCTAAACTACAACACATGGACCGAAGCTTTGTCCTTCATACTAAATCCACTCCGGATCAAGTGGTGCTTGATTGTCAGAGTTTCATTCAAGGTATCAATATCGGGAAAGCTGAAGACGCTGTTCTCTTTATGATGGATGCCCAAGACTGTGAAGATCTCTACCACCGTATTGATGGAAGTCTACGTAAATCTCAAAAGCATTGTATCGAAGTGGATGATGAAGTCCGTGGCGATTATAGCTGCTCTTAATTTAACATGATCAGTCTTGCAGAACTTCTACCTCATTTGCTTTATCAATTTAAAAGTGAAGCAGAGCTGATTAAATCCATCGAAGAGCTCTCTCACAATTTCACTCAAGACAGATCTTCTATTTCTGAATACCTCGGTAATCCCAGATTAGTGAGTGCCTATGTGGCCTTTTATCTCACCACTAATATTCCAAAGCTAGAAGCTGTGATGAAGTGGATGCCAGAGGCCTGGAAAAAAGATCTTTTGGAATGTGATCTGATTGATATGGGATCAGGGCCTGGAACTTTTAGTTTGGCCTGGTCACTATGGAATAAAAATCCGAATCTAAAAGTCATTCAAATTGAAAACTCAAAACCCATGCTCGAGCAGGCAAGAAAAATTTGGCAAGGTCTCTATCCCCATGTTGAGCTCAAGCAAAGTGAGCGCTGGAATTTTGAAAATACAAAAGATCGGCTTATGCTTTTTGGTCACTCGGCCAATGAAATGGGATCTCAACTTGTGACATCAACTATTGAGAAAGCGTCACCAGATCATCTGCTCTTCATCGAACCAGGTACAAAAAGCTTTTTTCCCGAGATGCTCAAAATCCGTCAGTGGCTCCTGGACCATGACTATAAAGTTTTGTTTCCTTGTCCTCTTGAACTTGAATGTCCCATGAAGGGCAGTGATGAGGATTGGTGCCATCAATTTATTCAGGTTTCTCATTCTCCGGATGTTGAGCGACTGACACAAATGGCACGAAAAGATCGCAAACTTCTTCCTTTAATTGTTCATGCCTATTCAAAAAAATCTTATCCTAAAACAACTCAAGAGAGAGTCGTGCGTGTATTTCCTGAAACTAAATTTAGTTTTGAATGGGATGTGTGCCACAGTAATAATCTTGAGCGCTATCAGGTTATGAAAAGAAATTTAGAAAAAGCGAGTTTAAAGCTTCTTACTCAAGTTTTGGCCGGTGCACCAGTAGAGACAGAGCTCGATAAAGAAGTGGAAAAAACTAGGCGCGTAAGAGTCATCTTTCCAAATAAATAGCCCCTCTCAATCTTGACACCCTGGCTTTACCCACCATCTTATCCATCAGTATAATGAATTTCTATTTTCCTCAAAGGAGGTTGTATGAATAAATTTGATCACGTGGTTTTAGGTTCCTTA